>JAXDGQ010000207.1:0-22250 GCA_034664965.1 Solirubrobacteraceae bacterium
CACTTCTCGATCGTCAAGGAGACCGCCGACGCGCTCGCGCGTACGACGGTGGTGCAGCTGGGCGAGCGCGAGGTGGTGTCCGAGCTCGTGCGGATGCTGGGCGCCGATGCGCAGGACACGGTCGCGCGACGCCACGCGCGGGACCTGCGGCGCGCCGCCTGAGACCGCGCCAACGGGTGCGTTCGACGCTCGCGGGCGTTACCCTCGCTTCGATGGCCGCGACACGACCCAGCCCGTCCGTGCCCGTTGCAGCGGATCGTGCGTCGGCGCCTGCGACTGCCCGGATCGTCCCACCGCAGCGTCGCATGCTCCAGCGCACCGTCAGCGGCCCAGTGCGCGCGGGGCGCCGCACGAAGCTGCTGGTCAACCACCTCCTGCGCGGCGACATTGCGCTGATCGACCACGAGGACGTGGACCGGGTCTCCGCCGAGGAGCTGGTCGCCGCGGGCGTCACCGCGGTGCTCAACTGCAGTGCCTCATCGACCGGCACCTACCCGAACATGGGCCCGCAACTGCTCGTCGAAGCGGGAATCCTGCTCGTGGACCTGCCCGACGACACGCTGTTCGACGTGCTCTCCGACGGCGACCCCGTGGTCGTCGTCGCCGAAGGACCGGCCGAGCAGCTGTCCGGTGAGGTCCTGCGCAGGGGGCAGGTGCTGGCCAGTGGCGACGTTCTGGGCCTGGAGCGCGTGCGCGCGGAAACCGAGGCCCGGCGCAAGGAGATCGGTGAGGCGCTGGAGCGCTTCGCGCACAACACGATCGAGCACATGCGCGAGGAGCGCGAGCTGCTGGCGGGCGGGATCGAGCTGCCGCGCTTCGCCACCGACTTTCGCGACCGCTCCACGCTGGTCGTAGTTCGCGGCGTCGAACACCAGCGCGACCTGCGCGCGCTGCGGCCGTTCATCCGCGACATGCGCCCGGTGATCGTCGCCGTCGACGGTGGCGCACAGGCGCTGCTGGAGGAGGGGCTGAAGCCGGACATGATCGTCGGCGACATGGACTCCGCCGGCGAGGCGGCGCTGCGCTGCGGCGCCGAGCTGGTCGTGCACAGCTATCCCGATGGGCGCGCCCCCGGCCGCGAGCGCCTTGAAGAGATGGGTGTGGGCTTCAAGCTCGTCCCGGCGCCGGGGACCAGCCAGGATGTGGCGATGCTGCTCGCCGCCGAGAAGGGCGCGAGGCTGATCGTCTCGGTCGGCTCGCAGTTCAACCTCGTCGAGTTCCTCGACCGCAACCG
Organism: Solirubrobacteraceae bacterium; assembly: GCA_034664965.1. Taxonomy (GTDB): domain Bacteria; phylum Actinomycetota; class Thermoleophilia; order Solirubrobacterales; family Solirubrobacteraceae; genus Palsa-744. Next base: position 1,235 of record JAXDGQ010000207.1, read on the forward strand.
CGAAGGCATGTCCTCAACGTTCCTCACGCGCCTGCGCATCGGCGAGATACTCGTCGATGCCAAGGGGGTCAGCCGCCTGTACCACCCGCAACCGGGGCTGACGCCGCTGCTCGTGGTGATCGCCGCAGGCCTGATCGCGATGATCGCTGTCGTCTGGATGACACCCGCGCTGCACGACGTCGTCAACCTGCTCTGGCTGAAGCTGCAGCTGCTGCTGGGCGGCTGACCGCCGCCGGCGCTACCCGTCGTGTTCGATTTCCGCTATCACGCGCTTTCGCTCGCGGCCGTCCTGCTGGCGCTCGCGGTCGGCGTGGTGATCGGCGTGGCGATCGGCGACTCCGACCTGGTCTCCTCGGCCAAGAGCGGGATCGTCCACGACCTCAAAGAAGAAGTCAGCGGCGCCCAGCAGCATGCCGGCAAGCTGAGCGCCGAACTGAGCGGCGAACAGGCGTTCGCCAATGATCTGTACCCCATCGCCGTGCATGGACTGCTCAGCGGCCAGAGCGTCGGTCTGGTGTTCCTCGGAGGGTCCTCAAACCGCGTCAACGCGCTCGTGCGCGACGCCGTCACGCAGGCCGGCGGCGATCTGGCGACGGTCGTGGCGGTGCGCGAGCCGCTTGATCTGAGCGGGATCGGACACGCCGCCGAAGGCACCCGCTACGCGGCCCTGGCGCCCGCGCCGGCGAGCCCCGCCGCGGCCGCCGGCGGCGAAGCCGCCGCCCAGGACGTGCCTTTCACCGAAGCCTCCAGTCAACTCGTGGAAGGCTTCGGCGCGATCGTCGCCAAGCAGCTCGTCAGCGGCGGGCAGAACGTCGAGCGCGAGCTGATCAGCCGCGTTCGCGGGCGCCTGCTGACGGCGTTCGACGGGCAGCTCGGCAGGCTGGCGGGGCTGGTGGTCGTGCGCAGCGACCCGGCGGGGGAGACGCCCGAACAGGCAAAGGCCTCGTCGGCCTTCGAGTCGGGCTTCGTCGCTGGAGCGGCGACGGTCGGGACGCCCATCGTCGGCGTCGAGCTGAGCAGCAGCGAACCGTCACAGGTGCCCTGGTATCAGGGCAAGGACATCTCCAGCGTCGACGACGTAGACAAGACGGCCGGTCAGGCGGCGCTGATCTACGCGCTGACCGGCTCGCACGGCGCCTACGGGACCAAGGCGACGGCCGACTCGCTGCTGCCCAACATCGTCGGCGCGTCGGCGCAGCCTTAAGCCGCAAACGCCGGATTTGCCGCGATCGGACCCGCCCGTTTCATCCGGCTTCGTCGCTAGCTTCAAGGGATGCACGCCCTGCCCTTCCTGCTCGCGCTCGCCAGTGCGGTCGTGCTGGCGCCGGGAGTGCTGCGGATGCTCGCCGACGGCGGGCACATCAAGGCCAACTACCGCGCTCGACCGCTTCCGTTCCCCTTCGGAGTGCTCGCGCTGGCGGCGGCGCTGCTGGCGCTGGTCCCGCTGATGTTGGTGGCAGAGCTCGGCGCGGCGGATCTGTTTCACCCGGAGATCTTCCCGATCGCCGTCTATGCGCTCGGGGTGCTCGCGCTGGGTCTGGTCGACGACACGCTCGGCGACCATTCGGAGATCGCGCACGGCGACGGCCGGCGTGTGGCGCGCGGATGGCGCGGCCACGGCGGCGCGCTGCTGCGCGGCGAGCTGTCGACCGGAGCCCTGAAGGCGGCCGGCTCGCTCGGCCTGGCGCTGCTGGCGATGAGCTGGCTGGGACTGTCCAACGGGCGCTGGCTGCTCGCCGCCGCGGTGCTCGTGCTGGCCACCAATGCCTTTAACCTGCTCGATCTGCGCCCCGGCCGCTCGAGCAAGGCGTTCGTGGCGCTCGGCCTCGGCCTCGTCCTCGGGTCCGGCGAAATGCGCCCGCTGTGGGCGTTGGGGCTGTTCGTCGCGCCGGCGCTGGTGGCCGGCCTGTTCGACCTGCGCGAGCGGGCCATGCTGGGCGATACGGGCGCCAACCTGCTCGGTGCGCTGGCGGGTCTGTGGCTGGTGCTCACGCTCTCGGGGACCGGCCAGCTGGTCGCGCTGGCCGTGCTGGTCGCGATCACCGTCTACGGCGAGCTTCGCTCGATCTCCGCGCTCGTCGAACGGACTCCGGTGCTGCGCCAACTAGACTCCTTTGGCAGGCCCGCATGACCTCGCAATACTCCGACCGACACGCCCAGGTTCCGCGCGACACGCGCTTCATCTTCGTGACCGGCGGCGTCGTGTCCTCGCTGGGCAAGGGGATCGCCGCGGCTTCGCTCGGGCGCCTGCTCGTCTCGCGCGGGCTGACCGTTGGGCTGCAGAAGTTCGACCCGTACATAAACGTCGACCCGGGCACGATGTCGCCGTACCAGCACGGCGAGGTATTCGTCACCGAGGACGGCGCCGAGACCGACCTCGACCTGGGTCACTACGAGCGCTTCACCGATGCCAACACCAGCCGCGCCTCCAATGTCACGGCCGGGGGGATCTACGACGCGGTGATTCGCCGCGAGCGCCGCGGCGACTACCTCGGCGGGACGGTGCAGGTGGTCCCGCACATCACCGATGAGATCAAGCAGCGGATCGCGCTGATCGCCGAGTCGAGCGACGTCGACTTCGTGATCACCGAGATCGGCGGCACGGTCGGGGACATCGAGTCGCTGCCGTTCCTGGAGGCGATCCGCCAGTTTCCCGTCGACGTGGGGCGCCGGCGCTGCCTGTTCATCCATCTGACGCTCGTCCCCTACATCGGCCATGCGGGCGAGCTGAAGACCAAGCCGACGCAGCACTCGGTCAACGAGCTCCGGCGCATCGGCATCGCCCCGGACATGCTGATGTGCCGCTCCGAGGGCGCGCTCTCGCCGGAGATCCGCAAGAAGATCGCGCTGTTCGCCAGTCTGCCGATGGAGGCGATCGTCTCCGCGCGCGACGTCGACGACATCTACAAGGTGCCGCTGACCTTCCGCGAGCAGGGCGTCGACGACTTCATCCTCGAACACTTCGCGCTAGAGGCACCGGCGCCCGATCTGAGCAGCTGGAAGGATTCGATCGAGCGCTCCGAACGTGCTTCGCGCACCGTCCGTATCGCCCTGGTGGGCAAGTACGTGCAGCTCGAGGACGCCTACCTGTCGGTCTCTGAGGCGCTGCGCCACGCCGCGTCGTCAGAGGGCGCGACGGTGGAGATCGACTGGATCGATTCCGAGCGGATCGAGCACGACGACGGCGCCGACGTGCGCGAGCGCGTGCAGCGCGCCGACGGGATCCTCATCCCGGGCGGCTTCGGCGGGCGCGGCATCGAGGGCAAGATCGCCGCAGCGCGCGTGGCGCGCGAGCACCGCATCCCGTATCTGGGCATCTGCCTGGGCATGCACGTGGCCGTCGCCGAGTTCGCGCGCCACGTCGCCGGGATGGACGGCGCGAACTCGACGGAGATGGACGTCGAGACGCCGTTCCCGGTGATCGACCTGCTGCCCGAGCAGAAGGAGGTGGCAAACCTCGGCGGCACGATGCGCCTGGGCGCGGACCCGATCAAGCTGCACGCCGGCTCCAGGGCGCGCGAGATCTACGCGGAGGCCGTCGTCTACGAGCGCCACCGTCATCGCTATGAGGTCAACAACCTGCTGCGCAAGCGCCTGGAGGCGGCGGGCCTGCGCACGTCTGGCACCTCGCCCGACGAACGCCTGGTCGAGGTGATCGAGCTCGCCGACCACCCGTTCTTCGTCGCCTCGCAGTTCCACCCGGAGTTCAAGTCGCGCCCCGAGCGTCCGGCGCCGCTGTTTCGCGACTTCATCGCTGCGGCGCTGGCGCACGCCGGCGACGATGACGACGCGCAGGACGCGGAGGACGATTCTGCGGACCCGTCGGCGATCGAGGGGACACGCTCCGCAGGACTGGGTCGCGCCGATGTGCTGTGACGCTGGGCGCCGCGCAGTCGCGGGTCGGCCCGCTTGAGCGGCGCTACCTGAACGGCACGTTCGCCGAGCTGTGCCGGATCGAGAGCCCATCCGGGCGCGAGCGGGCGTGCGCGGACAGGATGATCGCCGAGCTGCGCGGGCTCGGCGTGAGCACGCTCGAGGACGACGCCGGCGTGCGCGCGGGGTCTGACAGCGGCAACCTGCTCGCACGAATCCCGGCCGCTTCCACGCAGGCCGCCGGCGCGGCCGGCTCCGATCAGCCCGCAGCGCACACAGCCGCCCCCGGCGAGGCCTCTTCGCGACCAGCGCGCGTGCTGCTGTGCGCGCACCTGGACACCGTCCCGCTGCTGGCGCCGGTCGAGCCGGTGCTCGTCGAGGGATATTGGGAGAACGCCAACGAGGGTGTGCTCGGAGCCGACAACAAGGCGGCGTTGGCGGTGATGCTCGCGCTCGCGCGCCATGTCTGCCGGGAGGGCTCTCGCGTCGACATCGAGCTGCTGTTCACCGTATGTGAGGAGACGGCGCTTGCGGGGGCGCGCGCGTTCGACGCGAGCCGCCTGGACAGCGACTTCGGCTACGTCTTCGACCACGCCTCGCCGATCGGCGAGGTGGTGCTCGACTCGCCTACGCACTTTCGCGTCGAGGCCGACTTCCATGGCGCGGCCGCGCACGCGGGGATCCGCCCGGAGCAGGGCCGCAGCGCGATCCTCGCCGCCGCGCGGGCGATCGGCGCGATGCGTCTCGGGCGCCTCGACGACGAGACCACGGTGAACGTCGGCACGATCGCCGGCGGAAGCGCGATGAACGTCGTTCCCGAGCACTGCGCGATCGTGGCGGAGGTGCGCAGCCTGAACGAGGGTCGCGCAGAGGCGACCGTGGCGCAGGTCGTCGATCGTATGCACGAGGCGGCGAACCTGCCGGAGTGCGAGTGCGACGTCGACATCGCGGTGCAGCGCACCTTCTCGGGCTTTCACCTGGCGGCTACCAGGCCGGCGGTGCGCGTCGCCGAAGCCGCGCTGCAGGCGTGCGGGCACGAGCCGGTGCGGATCGTCAGCGGCGGGGCATCGGACGCCAACGCGCTGCTGGCCGACGGCATCGAGGTCGTCAACCTGGCAAATGGCACCGAGCGCAACCACGAGCCTGGCGAGCGCGTCAGCGTGGCTGCACTCGAGGGGATGCTCGACGTGGCGCTGGCGCTGCTCGAGGCGGCGGCCGACTCCGCGCAGGATCCGGACCGCTAGGTTGCAGAATCGATGTTGAAGCTTCGACGCGCGATCGTCGTCGGCGCCGATCGGGCGCCCGGAGGCGAGCAGAGCCTGCTCGTGGAGCTCGCCGACGCGCCGGGCGCTCGACGCGCGGCGATCATCGATGTGGGCCTGCTCGGGCGCGCGGAGATCGGCGACGAGCTGATCGTCAACGTGCAGGCGCTCGACCTCGACCTCGGCTCGGGCGGATTCGACGTGGTGCACGTCAATCTGTCGCGCGGGCTGACCGCCGAGGGTCCGGTGGATGCGCACGTGATGAAGCTCAACTACACGAGCCTGCAGCACGTCGTGGCGCCGGTGGAGGACGAGCGCCTGGAGCTGCCGGTCGATCGCCCGGTGGCCGTGCTCGCGCTGCACGGCCAGCTGGCGGCGGTGGCGTGGGCGTTCGCGCAGGGAGCGCCGGGCGCGAAGCTGGGATTTGTGCACACCGCGGGCGGTGCGCTGCCGGGCGGCCATTCGCGCACGGTCGCAGAGCTGCGCGCCCGCGGCCTGCTGGCCGGTCACCTGACGGCCGGCGCTGCCTTCGGCGGCGAGGGCGAGGCGATCACAACGGCCGGCGCGCTGCACCACGGGCTGCGAACGCTGCGCTGGGACGCGGCGATCTGCGGGCCGGGCCCGGGAATCGTCGGCTCCGGATCGGCGCTCGGGCACGGCGGCATGGCGGCGCTCGATTCCGCGCATGCGGCGCTGGCCCTCGGCGCGCCCACGCTGCTCGTCGCGCGCATGTCCTCCGGCGACGGGCGCGCGCGCCACCGCGGCCTCTCCCACCACACGCTGACCGTGCTCGACCTGTTGCTGGAACCCGTGACGGTCGCGCTGCCCGGAGGCATGCGCTCGCCGGTCGGCACCGACCTGCGCGCCGGGCTCGGCGCGGTTTTCGCCGGCGCGAGCGCTACCCGGCCGATCGAGGCTCGTCGAGCACGGCCGCCGGACGCCGAGCGACCGATCACAGATCGACCAGCGCGGATCACGCGCCACGACTGGCGCCGCGCGACGGTCGACCTGCCGGCCTACGCGGCGTGCGGCCTGCCCGCGCATACGATGGGGCGGGCGATCGCGACGGATCCGCTGTTCTTCGGCGCGGCGCTGGCCGGCGGCGGGGCGCTGGCGCAGATGGCCGCGCAGGCGGACGCGGCGACGCAGACGACAGCTGGCGCGCACGCCGACAGCGCAGGCGACGAGGCGCCGTGAACGAGACCGGCGCTCCTGGCGTGGGCTTTGAGGCGCTCGGAGGCGAGACCGTCTACAAGGGCCGCCTCGTCGAGGTTCGCATCGAGCGCTTTCGCCACGCCGACGGCGAGGTGGTCTCGCGCGAGATCGTGCGCCATCAGGGAGCGGTGGCGGTCGTCGCGCACGACGAGCGCGACGCGTGGCTGGTGCGCCAGCCACGCGAGGCGGTCGGCGAGCCGGCGCTGCTGGAGATTCCGGCCGGGCGCCTGGACGTCGCGGGCGAGCAGCCGCTGGAGGCCGCCCAGCGCGAGTTGGCCGAGGAGATCGGCCGCGGCGCTCGCAGCTGGGAGCCGATCGTCACCTACTACACCGGCGCCGGCTTCACCGACGAGCGAGTTCACCTGTTCGCAGCCACAGACCTGTACGAATCGCACGCCGACAGCGAGGAGAACGAGCGCATCGAGATCGTGCGCTGGCCGCTGCGGCGCCTGGATGATGCGATCGCGCAGTGCCGCGACGCAAAGACGCTGATCGGGCTGCTCTGGCTGGCACGCAGCCTGAACGCCTGATTGCACCGCCAAGGAGGCGCAGGCTCGGACGCGAATCCCCAGCGGTGAGCACGGCCCAGGCAGTCACGCCGCCCGAGCAGGGCACGATCGAGCCGCTGACGCTCGACTTCCTCGCCTACCTGGAGCTGGAGCGCGGCCTGTCGCGCAACACGCTGGAGGCCTACCGCTCCGACCTGGCGCAGTTCGGCAGGTTCATGCAGCGCCGCGGCGTGAGCGTGACGGCGGCACAGCACGGCGACCTCGCGGCGTTTCTCACCGAGCTGGCCGGGACGGGTTCGCCGGGCGCCGCTCCGAAGACCGGCGCCGACGGGCTGACGCGGGCGCCGGCGGCGGCGGCGACGCTGGGTCGCAAGGTCGCCTGCCTGCGCTCGTTCTATCGCCACCTGCGCCGCGAGGGGCTGATCGAACATGATCCGGCGGCCGAGTTGCACGGGCCGCGCAAGACGCAGCGGCTGCCGCGCGTGCTGACGCGCGGCGAGGTCGCGCGGCTGCTGCGCGAGCCGAAGGGAACCGAGCCGCAGGTGCTGCGCGACCGGGCACTGCTGGAGGTGATGTATGCGTGCGGGCTGCGCGTGTCGGAGGTGACGGGCTTGGAGGTCTCGGACATCGACCTCGACGAGGGCATGCTGCGCGCGCGCGGCAAGGGCTCCAAGGAACGGCTGGTGCCGATCGGGCGGCACGCCGCGTCGGCGCTGAGCGCCTACTGCGCAAGAGGGCGGCCGGCGCTGCTGGGCGCGCGCGGGGAGTCCAAGCTGTTTCTCAACCGCCGCGGCGGCGGTCTGTCGCGCCAGGGGCTCTACAAGATCGTGCAGGGCCACGCGCGCGGCGCGGGGCTGGAGGCGAGGATGAGCCCGCACACGCTGCGCCACTCCTTCGCTACGCACCTGCTCGCCGGCGGCTGTGACCTGCGCTCGCTGCAGGAGATGCTCGGCCACGCGGACCTGGCGACCACCCAGGTGTACACGCACCTGTCCGCCGAGCGACTCAAGGACGCCTACTTCAGCGCGCACCCGCGGGCCTCTTCGCGTTGAGCGCGATGGCGCGCCGGCGTGCGCTGGTGGTCGTGATGGACGCGTGCGGCGTCGGTGCGCTGCCCGATGCGGCGAGCTACGGCGACGAGGGGACGAACACGCTCGCGCACGTCGCCGAGGCGGTCGGCGGCCTGCAGCTGCCGGCGCTTTCGCGGCTGGGACTCGGCTCGATCGTCGAGTTGCTCGGCGTCCCGGCTGCGCCCGACCCGGTGATCCACGGCCGGCTGCATCCGCTGGGCCCCGGCAAGGACTCGGTGATGGGCCACTGGGAGCTGATGGGCGCGGTCCTGCAGAAGCCGCTGCCGACGTACCCCGACGGCTTCCCCGCGGACGTGATCGAGCGCCTGCAACGGGCGATGGGCCGAGAGGTGATCTGCAACCGCCCGTACAACGGGATCGCGGCGATCGAGGACTTCGGCGCCGAGCACCTGCGCACCGGGGCGTTGATCCTGTACACGTCGCAGGATTCGGTGCTGCAGCTCGCCGCGCACGCCGAGCGCGTATCGCCGGCACAGCTGTATGCGGCGTGCGCGGCGGCGCGCGCTGCGATGAGCGCTGAGCACGGCGTCGGACGCGTGATCGCACGTCCGTTCGCGGGGCGCCAGGGCGCGTTCGAGCGCACGGAGGGGCGGCGCGACTTCGCCCTGGCGCCGCCCGGGCGGACATATCTTCAGGAGCTCTCAGACGCCGGCGTGGCGGTGCACGGGGTCGGCAAGATCCACGACCTGTTCGCCGGCGCAGGCGTGGCGCATTCGCACGCGGGCGCCACGAACGCGCAGGCGCTGGCAAGCGTCGCTGAGCTGATCGCGCGGCTGCAGCGCGGGCTGGTGTTCGTCAACCTGATCGAGACCGATCAGCTCTACGGTCATCGCAAGGACTCACGCGGGTTCGCCGCTGCGCTGCGCCAGCTCGACAAGCACGTCGCGCGCTGGCTGGCCGGCCTGCGCGAGGACGATCTTCTCGTGCTGACCGCCGACCACGGCGTTGACCCGAGCCACGCAGGGACCGATCACACGCGCGAGTACGCGCCGCTGCTGGCGCTCACCGGGGTGATGTCGCGCCGCAGGGCGGCGGGCGGGCACTACGCGGGGAGTCGCCACGACGGGCCGCTCGCCGACGTTGGCGCGACGGCGCTGCGCTGGCTGGCCGATCGCGACACTGCGCAGCTCCCGGGGGAGAGCTTCATAAGCTAGGCGCGGTGCCCGAGCTTCCAGAGGTCGAGACGATAAGGGGCCAGCTCGCGCCGCTCGTGGAGGGCAGGAGGCTGGTGGGGTTGGAGATACTCGACCCCCGCTGGCCGCGTCCGCTGGCTGGACAGGAGCTGGCCGCGGCGCTTGTCGGACGGCGCGTGGAGCAGCTGGGCAGACGCGGCAAGTACCTGCTGTGGCGTTTCAGCGACGATGCCTACCTGGCCCAGCACCTGCGCATGACCGGTTCGGTCCTGCTCGACCCCGATCCGGAGCCGCTGCACGTGCGCGTGCGACTGGACTTCGAGCCCGCGCAGAGGCTGGTGATCGTCGACCCGCGGCGCTTCGGCACTGGCGAGCTGCTGCTGGGCGAGGCGGCGATGGAGGAGTTCTTCGCTCGGCGGCTGGGTTTGGAGCCGCTGCAAGCGGGGTTCACGGCCGAGCACCTGCGCACGATCGCCCATGGGCGAATGGGGCCGATCAAGGCATTTCTACTCGACCAGCGCCAGATCGCGGGCGTCGGCAACATCTACGCCGACGAGGCGCTGTTTCGCGCGCGCGTCCATCCGCGCCGGCCGACGGGGCGCCTGTCGCCCAAGCAGTACGCGCTGCTGCGGGACTCGGTGATCGAGGCGCTGCGCGCCGGCATCGACGCGCGCGGGGCCTCGATAGACGACTTCCGCCACGTCGACGGCGTGCGCGGCGCGTTTCAAGACCAGTTCCTCGTGCACCGGCGCGCGGGCGAGCCCTGCGTTCGCTGCGGCACGACGATCGTGAAGATGGTCGTCGCCGGGCGCGGGACCTACGTGTGCGAGCACTGCCAGACGCGCCCGCGCCTGGGCCAGCTGGGACGCAGGCGCACGGCCGGCGCTCGCGGCGGGCGGCCCCGGCGCTGAGCCGGGCGCGAGCTCAGGCTGCCAGCAGCTCCTCCAGGCGGCCGTCGTCGACGGCGCGCTGCAGCTCGGCAAAGCCGCCAAGGACCTGATCGCCGACGAGCACCTGCGGGAAGCTCATCATCCCGGTCTTTCGCGCCAGCTCGACGCGCCCCGCCGGGTCCTTGGTCAGGTTGACTTCGGTGAAGGCGAACCCCCGCGCCGAGAGCAGCCCCTTTACGCGGCTGCAGAACGAACAGGGATCGGTCGTATACACGGTGATACTACTCATTACTTCATAAAATATAGCGATCGCCAGGAAGGATCGGCGGCATTCGCCGACATGACTACCCGACGATGCACGCGGCTATGCCCGCCGTTGGCGACCCTAGACTCGCAGCGGTATGCCTGGAGCTGTGAAGACGGAGGCGGTGGTGCTGCGCTCGATTCGCTACGGCGAGGCCGATCGAATCCTGCACCTGTATACCCCGGCGCGCGGACGGGTTGGCGCGATCGCCAAGGGCGTGCGCCGCGCGCGCAGCCGCTTCGGGGGTCGCCTGGAGCCGTTCTTCAGACTGAAGATCGAGCTGCACGAAGGGCGCGGCGAGTTGCTGACGGTGACGGGCGCGCAGACGGTCGACGGCCACCCGCGCCTGCGCGAAGACGCGCACGCGCTGGACGCCGCCGCGCGCGCGTGCGACGCCGTGGGGCGGCTGTTCGAGACTTCCGAGCCGCATCCGGGCGTGTTCAACCTGCTGTGCCGCAAGCTGTCGCTGCTGGACGAGCAGGCGGGCGCGGGCGACGGGCCGGCGATCGGCCGCGCGGGTGCGTTGGCGTTTCGCCTGAAGCTGCTGCTCGCGGCGGGTCTGGCGCCGCAGCTGGGCTCGTGCACCTCCTGCGGCGAGCGCGACGGACTGGTCGGCTTCTCCGGCGCCGCCGGAGGGGTTGTGTGTGGCGCGTGCTGGCCTTCGGAATCCTCCTCGGAGATTTGGACGGCGGCCTCGTTCCCGTTCGGCGAGCAGGCGTATCGCTTCATGACCGAGGCAGTCGGCGCTCCGCTGCACGAGGCACCCGATGCGGCCGATCCGGCACTTGGACAGGTGGAGCGTGCGATCGCGGCGACGCTCGAGCACCACGCTCATCTGCGCCTGATGCCCGCCGCGGGACGCTCGCGCTGAGCGGGCGCTGGGCGAGCCACGGCGCGGCTATCGTGTGGGCAATGGACGAGGGCGCGCCGATCGCATACGAGGTGCTGGAAAAAGGCGTTCCGGTGTTCGCTTCCGACGGTACGCGGGTGGGCACGGTCCATCACGTGGTGGCGGCGCCGCAGCAGGACATCTTTCACGGTCTGGTCATCTCCGTCGACGGCCACACGCGGCGCTTCGTCGAGGCCGCGGACGTCGCGTCGCTGCACGAACGCGGCGTGGATCTGCGGATCGAGGCGTCTGCGGTGCAGAGCCTGCCAGAGCCGGGAGGCGGCGCGCCGGTGTTCGGCGAGGACCCCGGCGAGGTGCAGGGTTGGCGCCACTGGGTCAACCTGCTGACGTTCCGCGGCGACTGGAAACGCGAGGAATGAGCGCCGCGCGGGACGCCGGCGACCGCGGCGGGTGAGCATCGCGCGCGGGCAGGACGCCGTCGCAGCGGCCTTCGCCGAGGGCGTGCGCGAGCGCGAGCAGGGGCTGCTGTCGCCCCTGGCGGCGAGGTCCTATCCGGCGCTGCGGGCACACGTAGAGGAGGACTGCGCGCTGCGCACGCCGTTTCAGCGCGACCGCGACCGGATCGTTCACAGCAAGGCCTTTCGCCGCCTGACTCACAAGACGCAGGTGTTCGTGGCGCCGCGCGGCGACCACTACCGCACGCGGCTTACGCACACGCTGGAGGTGACCACGATCTCGCGCACGGTCGCCCGGGCGCTGCGGTTGAACGAGGACCTCGCGGAGGCGATCGGCCTGGGTCACGATCTTGGGCACCCGCCATTCGGGCACATCGGCGAGGAGGTGCTCGACGCGTGCCTGAAAGAGCGCTTCGGGCGCGACTTTCGCCATTACGAGCACTCGCTGCGCGTGGTCGACCATCTCGAGCGCGACGGCGCGGGGCTGAACCTGACCGGACAGGTCCGCGACGGGATCGCGCGCCACTCCAGCCGCGCGCCGCTGCCGGACACGCTGGAGGGGCGGATCGTCCGGGTGATCGACCGCGTGGCGTACATCAATCACGACATCGACGACGCCGTGCGCGCCGGGCTGCTGCGCGAGCAGGAGCTGCCGCAGGAGCCGATCGCCGTGCTGGGCGACAGCGGCTCGGCGCGGATCGACGCGCTCGTGCACGACATGGTCGAGCACTCAGAGCGCGCCGGCGAGATCGTCCAGGGCCCGCAGGCGGGCCCTGCGATGGCGACACTGCGCGACTTCATGTTCGAGCGCGTGTACCTGGGCCCGGCGGTGCGCGCCGAGCACCGCAAGATCGCCGCCGTGGTGCGCAGGTTGTTCGAGCACTACGTGCAGCGCCCGGAGCTGATGCAAGAGGCACAGGGCGCGAGCGCGACGGGGGAGACCGCGGGCTCGAGCGACGACGAGGCGCTGGCTGACCGCGTCACGGACTATCTCGCGGGCATGACCGATCGGTACTGCATCCGCCGCTTCACCGAGCTGGACGTGCCGCAGGCGTTCGCCCGCTAGCGTTGCCGGCGTGGCGCTGTACACCAACGAGTCAAAGGACCGCGTGCGCGATGCGGTCGATTTCGTCGAGCTGGTGTCCGCGCGCACGGAGCTGCGGCGGGCCGGGCCTGCGCGCTTTGAGGGACTGTGCCCCTTCCACGACGAGCGCACGCCGTCGTTCGGGATCGATCCCGGCCAGAAGGTCTACCACTGCTTTGGCTGCCAGGCCTCCGGGGATGTGTTCACCTTCGTGCAGGAGACCGAGGGCGTGGACTTCAAGGGGGCGTTGGAGCTGCTCGCCGAGCGCTACGGCGTGGAGCTCCAGCGCGAGCAGGAGGACCCGCGCGAGGCAGAGCGGCGCAAGAAGCGCGAGCGCCTGCTGGAGCTGCTGAGCCGCACGGCGGCCTACTACGAACGCTGCCTGTGGGACTCGGCCGAGGCGGCGCGGGCCCGGGACTACCTGGCCGGCAGGGGACTCGGCGAGGAGATGCTGCGCGAGTTCCGCGTGGGATATGCGCCGAGCGCATGGGATCGTGTGCTGCTGGCTTCGCGGCGCGGCGGCTTTTCGGTGGCTGAGCTGTACGCGACGGGCCTGGCGCAACGCTCCAAGCAGAACGGCCAGCCCTATGACCGCTTCCGCTCGCGCATCATGTTCCCGCTGACGGACATCCGCGGCCGCGTGCTCGGCTTCGGCGCGCGCGCGATGCGCGAGGAGCAGCGCCCGAAGTACCTGAACACCTCCGACAACGACGTCTACCACAAGGGACTGCACCTGTATGGGGCGGACCTCGCGCGGGCGCACGCCGCGCGCGCCGGTGCGGTGATCCTGTGCGAGGGCTATACCGACGCGATCGCGCTGCACCAGGCGGGGATGCGCAACGCGGTCGGCCTGATGGGCACGGCGCTGACGGGCGACCAGGTGGGCGAGCTGTCGCGGATGGCACAGACGGTGCTGCTGGCGCTCGACGCCGACAGCGCCGGGCAGGAGGCGATGCTGCGCGCGGCAGGGCTGGCGGCGAAGCGCAACCTGGAGCTGCGCGTGGTGCCGCTGCCGGCGGGCGCGGATCCGGCCGACCTGATCCAGCGCGAAGGGCCGCAGGCGATGACGGCGATCGTCGAGCGCTCGGTTCCGTTCGTGCGCTTTCGCGTGGAGCGCGTGCTCGCCGGCGGCGACGACTCCAGCCCCGAGGGACAGGACCGGATGATCGACGAGCTGCGCCCAGTGTTCGCGCAGGTGGGCCCGGGGGCGATGCGCATGGAGCTGGCGCGGATGGTCTGCAGCCGCCTGGCCGTGCCCGAGAGTGTGCTCGAGCAGCGCCTCGCCGCCAGCGCCGGCTCCGCGCGCGCCGGCTCGCCGGCGCCGGCTGGCGGCAACGGGGGCGTGCGGGATCGCACGCGCGGCGAGCGCGCGGGCAACGTCGCGCGCAGGTCCGGCACGCTGCTGCATGGCCGTGAAGACACCGAGCGCGCATTCCTGGCGCTGTGCATCGCCGCTCCGGAGGACGGTGAGAAGGCGCTTGCGAGCCTGGACATCGACGAGTACTTCTCCAGCGACCTGCTCCGCCGCGCGGCCAAGCAGCTGCGCGCGGGCGACCTGCGCGCGCCGATGGCCGCCTCGTCGCAGGACGCCGGTGCGCCCGAGGACGACCCCGACCTGAACGCGCTGCTGGCCGAGCTCGTGGTCGAGGGCGGGCGCGACGCGGCGCACCCCGCCATGCTCGAGGCCCAGCGCCTGCAGCTGGAGCTGGCCCGCGTAGACCGCCAGATCCAGCGCGCCCGAGGCGAGCAGAGCGGCGCCGTCAGCGAGCTCGCTGGCAGGCGCGCGGAGGTCAAGCGCCAGTTCGACCGGGCGTATGGGCGCGTGCTCGAGGAGACAGGGGACCGGGAGGGCTGACGGCTCCTCGCGCGGCTCGCGCCGCGTGCCCGGACGCACAGTTGCGTCCCAAGCGCTGAAGACAATGCGGTGCATGGATCGCGTTGCCTTGCAGCAGCTGCTGGACGAAGGGTTGTCCCTGGCTGAGATCGGACGCCGGCTCGCGCGCCACGAATCTACGGTTGCCCACTGGGTCAAGCGACACGGCCTTGAAGCGGTCGGGCACGAGCAGCACGCTCCAAAGGGATCGCTGACCCTGGCACAGCTGGTACCGCTGGTAGAGGCCGGGCTGTCGATCGCGGATATCGCCGAGGGCGTAGGGCGCAGTAAGGCTTCCGTGAGGCACTGGCTGGGCAAGCACGGACTTAGGACCGTCCGAGCTGCAGGCGCTCGACCGCGCGAGGTGTCTCGTCCGGCGCGCGAGGCTGGACTCCGTGAAGCGAAGCTGCGCTGCCGTCGACACGGCGCGACAGATCATGTGCGTGACGGGCGAGGCTATCTGCGGTGTCGGAAATGTCGCGCTGAGGCCGTTGTGCGTCGCCGACGCCGCGTCAAGACGATCCTCATCGCGGAGGCCGGTGGCAGCTGTCGGCTCTGCGGTTACGACGGCTGCCCGGCCGCGCTCGTTTTCCATCATCTGGATCCGACCGCGAAGGAGTTCGGTGTGGCTTATGCCGGCATGGCGAGGAGCATCGAGCGACTCCGGGCGGAGGTATGCAAGTGCATCCTCTTGTGCTCTAATTGCCACGCGGAGGTGGAGAGCGGCGTCAGCTCCATCTCCCGGATAGCTCAATCGAGCGATCTGGGGTAGCTCAATGGCAGAGCAGGACCCTGTTAAGGTCAAGGTTGTGGGTTCGAGTCCCACCCCCAGAGCTGGTTGCATGGGTAGTCAGGCTCGGTGCGGAGCCAGTCCTGAGACGAGCGGAACACGGGCCGCCCGGTAAGCCCTAGGGCGGGAGCTCGTGGAACGCGAAAGCGCCTCGTGTCTGAAGGCGGTTAGCTTGCTATCGCTCACACACTGATTCCGCACGGCTCTCGCTGTGGGAGAGATGAGGCATGATGGAAACGCTGCCTGTGTTCCATGAGGTAGACGACGTTTCCCAATGGCTCGCATCACCGAAGCGAGAGGAACTGTTTGGGCCGCGTGGTCGGCTACCGAGCTGGCTGCCTCGGGTCACGGGCCGCGAGCTGCTCGACGAGCCGGGCGGCCGTAGCGCCCGAGTCGTGGCCGTTCGCCCAGGCGGCGAGCTCCGCGGCTCGCGCTTTGATGGAGTCGTCGCCGAGCGCACGCTCGACAGCCAAGCGCAGGACCCGCGGTGTGGCGAACCGACGCGGCACGCGCACGCCGGCGCCGGCCCAGTCCAACCGCGCGGCGTTCTCGTTCATGTCACCGATGGCCGGACAGGCGACGACGGCGCAACCGGAAGCGAGGGCGCGCACGAGCGTGCCGTGGCCGGCGTGGCAGACGACGGCGTCGCAGTGGGGCATCGTGCGGGCATAGGAGACCCAGTCCACCAGCCGCGCGTTGTCGGGCACCGGCAGTGGCCGCGGCGGCAGCCGGCGGTTCCATGTCGCGAGAACGCGCACGGGAGCATCGGCGAGACCGCGCAGCGCGGCCGCCAGCAGCCTGTGCTCTGTGTCCTGGGCGGTCGACGGCGCGACGAGCACGAGCGGCGCATCCCCGGGCGGAAGCTCGACGTCGGCAGTGGGCGGCTCCCACATCAGCGGCCCTACGACGTGGACGCCGTCGGGCCACGGCCGCGGATACTCCAGCTGGGGAAACGAGGCGACGAGTGCGAGCTCGCGGCTGATGCCGCCGTGGACGTGTGCAAGCGGCTTCAGCCCGACGTGCTCCCGCGTTCGGTTGAGCTCGATGCGGCCGAGCTCCAGGCCGGCATCGACGGGATGCTGCGCGTGGCGCCACAGCGCACGACCGAGGCGGGTGCGAGGCATGCGTGCGCCGAGCGAGTAGATCGGGAAGTCGCGTGACATGTGCGGATGGACGTGGGGGATGAGCGTCGCCCAGCGCACCCCCTCGAGCTCGGCGGCCAGGGCGGGGGCGAGCGTGAGGATGTCTGAGACGGCGACGTCCGGGCGCACCTCGCGCACGAGCGGCCGGGTGTCGAGCGTCGCGTGCACGACGGCCTCATAGAAGTCCAGCGGCTCGGGGCCGGAGGGGAACACCTGGTACTCGGGCGCGGTGGCAAAGGTCATGCCCTCGGCTTGCACGTGCTCACGCCAGCGTGTCCATGTCTGCAGCGTGACGTCGTGGCCGCGAGCGACGAGCGCGCGGCCGAGGGCGATCATCGGGAAGGCGTGGCCGGGGTCGCCGAAGGCGCCCAACAGCACCCTCAGCCGCCGTACTGGGCCTCCCACCGGTCCGGCGGTCAGGCGGCGAGCTCGGCGAGCATGCGCAGCTGCTCGAGGCGCTCGTCGGCGTTGAACGCCGTGGGCGTGACTCCAAGCGTGCCGACGCCCGCGTCGCGATAGACGGCCAGGCGCTCGCGCACGACGTCCTTGGGCCCGCACAGCGAAACGGTGTCGATCAGCGAATCGGGTATCGCCGCCATCGCCTCGTCGCGCTTGCCTTCGAGGTAGAGGTCCTGGATCGTCTTCGCCTCGTCCTCGTAGCCGTAGCGCTGGACGAGCTGGTTGTAGAAGTTCTGCTTGCGCGAGCCCATCCCGCCGACATACAGCGCGACGAACGGCCGCATGGTGTTGCGTGCGCCCTCGAGGTCGTCGGTGATGCAAAGGCTGACCGTCGGCGCGATGTCGAAGTCGTCGAGCGATTTGCCCGAGCGCGCGGCGCCCTCCTCGAGCAACGGTCGCAGCTCGGAGACGTGCTCGGGAGAGAACAGCGTGGGAATCCAGCCGTCGGCGATCTCGCCGGCCAGCGCGGTGTTCTTCGGGCCGATCGCCGCGAGGTAGATCGGGATGCGCTCCTGCACGGGAGTGATCGTCAGCTTCAGAGCCTTGCCCGGGCCATCCGGCAGCGGCAGCTCGAGCGTCTCGCCGTGGAACTCCACGCGCTCGCGTGCCAGCGCCATGCGGATCACGGCGACGTACTCGCGCGTGCGCTGAAGCTGTTTGGCAAAGCGCTGACCGTGCCAGCCCTCGGCCACCTGCGGCCCCGACGAGCCGATCCCGCAGATCATGCGCCCGTTGGAGAGCTGATCGATCGTCGCGGCCGTCATCGCCGTCATCGCGGCCGAGCGCCCCGGCATCTGGAAGATCCCCGAGCCGAGGCGGATCGTCGAGGTCTGACCGGCCAGCCAGCCGAGCACGGTCGCCGTGTCCGAGCCGTATGCCTCCGCCGCCCAAACCGAGTCATAGCCCAGGCGCTCGGCCTCCTGGACGATTTTCAGCTGGTCCTCCGACGTGAGGCCGAGGCCCCAGTAGCCGATGTGCACGCCGAGCTTCATGTGCAAGTTTCCTTTCAGCAGGAGGGTTTTGTTGCCGCATACGGAGCCACGCCTTACCGTTGGCCGCGATCCCCGCCGCCCGCGCCCATGGGGCCGCGAGCGGGGCACAGCCTATGCGAAATCGCCGCCGCCACACCGCCGATGCAGTCGAACGCCTGCGCCTCGCGATCGACTGCATGCCGGTTGGCACGCGCGAAGCGATGCTCGCGGGCGTGCGCGGCTACGAGCGGGTGATCGTGGGCGCCTACGTGGACGATCGCGGCGGCGTCTGCCCGATGCTCGCGGCGCACCGCTGCGGTCAGCGCACGGACTTTCTCGCCTTCGCGCGATCCTGGGACCGCTTCACGCGCGCCGGGCGCGCGAGCAGGCAGGCCACGCCGCGCGAGCTGCGCATCCTCGTGACGCAGCTCGAAGGCAGCCTGTCCCAGACAGACGGGCTGGAGCTCGACGGGGCGATCAAGGAGCATCGCGCGCTGCGCAGCCGGGCGCTGCGCGAGCGCCTGCACCGCTCCGACGCGCAGGAGCCGACGTCGCGGCCGGCTCGCTCAGTTCTGCCGGACGCCGCCGACCCCGCCGGAGAGATCCTCGCGCGGCGCCTGCTCGCTCGCTTCCGTCGGGCCAGCTCCGCTGGCGCGCCCGCATAGGCGCAGTTATGCCAAGTGCTCGATCAGCTCGTGGCCAACCGCCGAGGTGGATAGTCCCAGCACGAAAATCACGATCGGGTGGGTGCTCGGTCTCCAAGGCCAGGAGAGCGGCGGCGGCAGGCTCGGCGATCGCTCACTGGAGTCTCTGACGCCCCAACTGCCCGACGGGCGCTTGAGGCGCATGCCGTCGACCAAGCCGCGCAGGCCGGACCACTCGCGATTGAGGACGCGATGCACGCAGAGTATTGCGAGAAGCGCCGCGAACCCGGCTCTGGCGCGGAGAGTCTGAGGGAAGTTCTTGCGGAACAGATAAGTGCGGTTGACTACTTGTAGACGGTCCATCTTGCGGCGATCCATGCTGTGCCAGCCCAGCGCGTGGTGGTAAACGACTGCTGAGGGCTCGTAGCGAATCCGACCGCGACGGGACGCGCGATAGGAGAAATCATCGTCCTCGCCCAGGCTGTAGGCGGTCAGCCGCTCGTCGAAGCGCACCGCGGCGGCGACGTCGCGTCGAGCGGACATCAACGGCCCAGGCATGAACTCGACATCGCGCGCCTGCTCCACATCCACGATTGGGCGGCGGAACCCGAAGCTGCTCATACTCCCTTGGCGGCCGCCCCCCAACACAAGCCTGCGGAGCCTGGAATTGGGGTTGCTACCCAATCTAGCCTGTGACGGCTGCTCGACTCGCCCTGTGACGCCGACCACGGTCTCGTCCTCATAGGCGGTCATCAGCGCCTCGAACAGGCCCGGCTCGAACGTGCAATCGTCGTCCAGGAACACCACGATGTCGCCGCTGGCCGCATCGATGCCGACATTGCGCTGCAGAGAGGCACCGGGATCGCTCGCCACGTAGCGCATCGTCACGTCGGGGAAGCGGTCGCCCAGCGCGCTCACGACGCTCTCGGCAGAGCGCTCGGAATCGCCGTCGACCACGATCACTTCGCCGTCGGCGGGCAGGCCTTGCCCAGCGCTCTGGAGAACGGCGGACAACGGCTCGGGCCGGCCCTTTGTGGCGATGATGAGGGAAAATCGCACCGCTAGCTACTCGCCTCGCTGGCAGTCCTGGGCAAACGTACAGCGGTCTTGCTCATCTACGCTCCTCGTCGGATTCGCTGGACCTCCTGAGATCAAGGAGCTCAGTACCGGCATGGGACGCGCTCAATTTTACGGTATTTGCGGGCGTTTGCGGCAGGTTCAGAACCCACGTCATCGAGTTCCGCGAACTCGTCAACCTCGACCCGACACCCCCCGAGCGAAAACTGGCACGAATATAGGCACGAGCTACGAGGATTTGGCTCTGTAGAGCCTAGAGCGAGTCTCCGGGCCGGATGAACATGATCTCCGGCACGACGCATGCAGGCGACGTGCGCAGCAGATAGCGCACCGACTCCGCGATGTCCTCCGGGCGGATCATCTCCTCGGCGGCGACCTGACCCTTGACGAAATCGGTCATCGGCGTGTCGACGAAGGCCGGGCACAGCGCCGTCGACTTGACTCCCTGCTTGCCGAGTTCCTTGTTCATCGCTTCCGTCCAGCCGACGACCGCGTGCTTGGTGGCCGAGTAGACCGACAGCCAGCCCTCGGCCCGCTTGCCGGAGATCGACGAGGTGTTGACGACAAGCGCGTTGTGATGCTCGCCGCCGGCCTGCAGCAGCATCGACGAGCACTCGCGGTAGAAGAGCACGATCGAGCGGATGTTGATGTCGAGCTGCATGTCCAGGCGCTTGGTCTCGATCTCGCCGACAGTCGCGCCGACGCCCACGCCGGCGTTGTTGACGAGCACGTCCAGGCGGCCGTAGCGCTCACGGTGGGCGGCGACGACCTTCTGGATCTCTGACTCGTCGGCGACGTTTGCCGCGACGCCGTGCACGTCGAAGCCGTCGGCCTCCAGGCCCGCCACGGCGCCCTGGAGCTTCTCCGGGCGGCGGGCAGCCATCGTGACTCCATAGCCTTCCTCGCCCAGCATCCTCGCGATCGCCAACCCGATCCCGCTGGACGCCCCCGTCACGATCGCTGCGCGCTCTGGCATCTGCTGTCCCTCCATTCGCTGAAAGATCGAGCGGCTCGTCGAGCGCCGATCGCCGCCTTCTGGACGGCGGTCGGGAGCATTCCACATCTCGCTGGTAGCGTCTGCTCGCCGATGCACATCGGCCGCGCCCGGGTCCAGGCTCGCGTGCGCGAAGGGCCCGTAGCTCAGTTGGTTAGAGCTGCCGACTCATAATCGGTAGGTCCCTGGTTCGAGTCCAGGCGGGCCCACATAGAAAAGGCACCTGCTCGCCACAGGCGTCCGCGCGGAGCCTGCTTGGGACTTCTGGTTCAGCGGATGGTGAGCGTCTTCTGCGGCCCGACGAGGTTCGAGGGCTTCGGGACGCGCACGCGGAACACCTGATGGCGTTCGACGAGTTGCCGCAAGCGGTTTGGCGGTGGCGCCCTGGAAGCGCGATGGT
>JAXDGQ010000208.1:0-11716 GCA_034664965.1 Solirubrobacteraceae bacterium
TGGGTGACGCATTCGCCGCAGGCGCCGTCAACCTGCGGGCCGCGGTCGCGCTGAACACCCGCCTGGCGGAGTCCTCGCAGGCGCTGCAGAAGTTCGCGCAGAACCCGGTCGTCACGGCGGGCCTCGAAGACTTCACGCAGACCCTGAAATTCGGCAATCCGGTCCTCGCCGGCCTCGCGCCCGAGCAGGCGTTCTGCAACTACCTGACGCTGACCTTCCGCAACGTCGCCAGCCTGCAGTCGGAGAACATCGGCGTCGGCACGCTCGGGCGCGCAGGCCCGGTGCTCGCCCCCAGCGGGCCCAACAACGAGGGCTTTCCATCCTCGGCGCCGGCCAACGGCCCGTCGGTCGAAAAAGCCTTCGTGGGCTCGAGCGCGATCGTCGACAACAACCACGTCCACGCCAACCCCTATCCGAACGTCGCCGGGCCGGGACAGCCGCGCGTCTGCGAAGCCGCCAACGAGACCTACGAAAAAGGCAAGATGGTGATCGGCAACCTGCCGGGCGCAAGCGTCGCCAAGAACCGCGAAATCACCAGCCGCGAAGAAAACCTGTTCGGGCAGAAGTACTCGGCCGCACAGCTCAAGGACCTCGGCATCTCGACGGCCAAGCCGAAGTCGACGACGAAGAAGAAGACGTCGTCCAAGGGGAAGAAGAAATGAGGCTTCTGCCCCGCTGGCGCCGCCACGACGACATCCCGGTCGTCGAACTGAACCGCACCAACCCGGTCCGCTTCGCGATCGTCTTTCTGCTGATCGCGATCGTCGCCGTGTACTTCGGCTTCACCAAGCACATCCCGTTCAAACACGGCTTTCAACTCAACGCGCAGTTCGCCAGCGCGGTCAACATCAAACCGAAGTCGCCCGTGCGCATCGCCGGCGTCAACGTGGGCAAGGTCACCCACATCAAGCGCCAGGGCTCGACGGGGCTGGTGAGCATGGAAATCGAATCGCGCGGCCTGCCGCTGCACTCCGACGCAACGGTCAAGATCCGGCCGCGCATCTTCCTCGAAGGAAACTGGTTCGTCGAACTGCAGCCTGGCAGCCCGTCGACCAAGGCGCTGTCCTCGGGCGCCACGCTGCCGAGCACGCAGTCCTCGGACCCGGTGCAGCTCGACCAGGTGCTCGACGCGCTGAACACCGACACGCGGCGCAACCTGCAGGACTTCCTGATCGGCTATGGCAACGGGCTCACACGCAAGCCCTCGGCCGCCGACGACGCCGAACAGGACCCCGAGGTGCGCGGAATCAACGCCGCCGAAGCGCTCAACAAAGCCTACGCGCGCGCACCGTCGGCCGAGCGCGGCGGGGCGATCATCACCCAGGCGATCGGCGGGACCGAACCGCACGATCTCTCAAAGCTCGTGCTGAGCATCGGCAAAGTGACCGCGGCGCTCAATGTGCACGAGCAGCAGCTGGGCGAACTGATCGGCAACTTCAACAGCTTCTTCCGCTCCTTCGCCAACCAGTCCTCGAGCCTGCGCGCAGCCGTCGCCGTGCTGCCGAGCTCCCTGCGCAACATCAACAACGGCCTGCGCGAACTCGATCTCGCGTTCCCGGCGACCAAGACGTTCGCGACCGACATCCTCCCGGGCGTCAAGAACACGCCGCAGACGGTCACGGCGACGCTGCCGTGGATCGAACAGGTGGAAGCCTCGCTCGCGCCGAACGAGCTCGGCGGAGTAGCCAAGGGGCTGGAGGCCGCGACGCCGCAGCTAGCGGCGCTGACCGCCGAACAGATCCCCTTCCAGAGACAGACCGAACTGTTCAACAAGTGCCTGACGAAGGTCCTGTTCCCGGCCGGCAACACGAAGCTGCAGGACGGTTCTGCGACGACCGGCGTAGAGGCCTACAAGGAGTTCTGGTACGCCATGACCGGCCTTTCGGGGCTCGGGCAGAACTTCGACGGCAACGGCACGATGACCCGCTTCCTGGTCGGCGAGGGCGGCCCGACTCTGCGCTCACAGCAGGCGTCGGTCCTGGGCAGCAGCGTCAAAGGCCTGAAGCTGCTCGCGCACGCGTCGCTGCCGCCGCAGGGCACGCATCCGGCGTTCCCGGCGACCGAGCCCGCGTACAAGCCGCTCGTGCCGTGCTACACGCAGGCCGTCCCAGACTTCAACGGCCCGTTGTCGCAGGGCCCGCCGGACGGGACCGGATGATGTCGTCGACCGAGCACAAACACGACCACAAACACGAGGGCGGGCTGACCGTCCGCGACCAGATCGAGCGCTACCGCACGGCGTTCATCTCGGTCGTCGTGATGGTCGTCATAGCGGCTGCCGTCGGCGGCTACATCCTCGCCCACGAGAACCTCAAGCTCCCCGGCTGGGTGCCCGTGTTCGGGCGCGACTACTACGCGCTGAAAGCCGATATCCAGACTGCGCAGGCGGTGACCCCGGGGCAGGGCCAGGCGGTGACGATCGCCGGTGCGAAGATCGGCGAAGTGGCCAGCGTGGACCTGCACAACGGGGTCGCCACGGTGACGATGAAAGTCACGCCGAAATACGCGCGTATCTATCGCGACGCGACGATGCTGCTGCGCCCCAAGACACAGTTGCAGGACATCACCGTGGAGGTAAATCCGGGCACCCCGGCGGCCGGCAGGCTCCCGAGCGGCTCCACGCTGCCGCTCTCGCAGACCGCCCCGAACGTCAACTTCGACGAGTTCCTCTCCTCGCTGGACGCCGAAACGCGTGCATACCTGCAGGAGCTGCTGGCCGGGGCGGGCGGCGCCTTCAAGAACAACGGCAAGGCCTTCTCGGCGACGCTCAAGCGCTTCGATCCGACCGCGCGCGAGATCCAGAAGATCTCCGCGGAGCTGGAATCGCGCCACGCCAACACCGCGCGCGCGATCCACAACTTCCGTCTGCTGACCGAAGCGCTGGGCGGCAAGGACAAGGAGCTCGCGCAGCTGATCGACGCCTCCAACGCGGTGTTCGCGACTTTCGCCAAAGAGGATCGCAACGTCGAACGGACGCTGCAGCTGCTGCCGGGCGCGCTGTCGAAGACCAAGACCGGCCTGGGCAAGCTGGCGACCGCTGCGCACGTCCTCGGCCCGACGCTGCACAAACTGCAGCCGTTCGCGAGCTCGCTCGGCCCCGCCAACGAAGCGACGCGCAAGCTGGCGATCACGACGACGCCGATCATCAAGAACGAAATCCGCCCGTTCGCGCGCGAAATCCTGCCGACGATCAACCTCGTCGCGCCGGACACCAAGGAGCTCGCCGAATCGTTCCCGAAGCTGGCGACAACCTTTGGCGTGTTCAACGAATTCTTCAACGAGCTCGCCAACAACCCCGGCAAGAGCCAGGGCGGCTTCCTGTTCTTCCTCGACTGGGCCAACCACAACCTCAACAGCGTGCTCAGCTCGGCCGACGCCCACGGCATCCTCGGGCGCACGGTCGTGTACTTCAACTGCGAAGTGGCCCCGCTGCTGAAAGGCGTCGCGGAAATCAACCCGAACGTGAACCTGCTGATCGGCCTGCTCAACCCGCCCGACCGGGCCGCGTGCCAGAGCGCGGGCATCCTCAAAGGCGCAGCCGCGGTGCACAAGGTGACGCCACCCAAGGCGCCGGGAGCCGGCGTGCTCTCCGGCCTGGCCCCCGCGTTCGGCAAAGCCGCGAGCAAGCCCAAGGCCGCAGGCGCGGCGAAGACCGCGAGCCAGTCGCGGAGGGGTGCTCACTAGATGCAAAAGCGCGCGCCGACACTCGGCAACATGATCGTGATCATCCTGTTCGTGCTCAGCTGCTTCGGGCTGCTGCTGTTCCTGTGGGAGTCCTTTGGCGGACCGCTGCCGCTGAAGCCGAAGGGCTATCGCATGACGGTCGCCTTCCCGAAGTCGCTGGCGCTGGCCGAACAGTCCGAAGTGCGCATCAGCGGCGTGAACATCGGGCGCGTCGTCGCGGTGAAGCTCGGCGACGGCGGGCGCACGCGCGCGGAACTGGAAATCAACCAGAAATACGCGCCGATCCGCGCAAGCATGCACGCGATCCTGCGCCAGAAGACGCTGCTCGGCGAGACCTACGTGCAGCTGATCCCGCAGGGCAACGGACGCAGCGGCGCCTTCGTGCGCGACAACGGCCAGCTGGCGGACGCCCAGGTCGAACCCTCGGTCACGCTCGACGGCATCCTCTCGGCGTTCGATTCGAAGACGCGGCGCGCCTTCCAGGTCTGGCAGCAGTCGCTGGCCGAAGGGATCAACGGGCGCGGCGAACAGGTCAACGCGGGCTTCTCGCAGATCGACCCGTTCGTCCAGCACACCAACACGCTCGTCGGCATCCTCGCCTCCCAGGAGGGCGCCGTGCGCGCCCTCGTCAAGAACACGGGCGTCGTGTTCAACGCGCTCGGCAGCCGCGATCGCCAGCTGGAAGGGCTGATCGTCAACGGCGAGCGCAGCTTCCACGCTCTGTCGGAAGGCAGCCAGGCCTTCGCCGGCGCCTTCCGCGCGCTGCCGGAATTCGAGAAGCGCTCGAAAACGGCGCTCAAAGAACTCGACAGGTTCGCCGCCGATGCCAGCCCCTTCCTCGACGAATTCCGCCCGGTCGAGCGCAAGCTCTCCGCCGTGCTCAACGCGGCGAAGCCGTTCGCGCCGCAGTTCGACAGGTTCCTCACCTCGCTCGGACCGCTGACGACGGCGGCGAAGAAGGGCCTGCCCGACGTCGGCAAGACGCTCGACCTGACGACCACCCAGCTGGAAAACTTCCGCCCGGTCCTGCACAACCTCGACCCGTTCCTGCAGTACCTCGGCGAATACGTGCCCGAGCTGCAGGCGTTCTTCGCCAACTTCACCGCCTCGACGCAGGCGCACGGCAACAACACGAACACCCCGGGCGGGCCCCAGCAGCACTATCTGCGCCTGATGAACGTGCTCAATCCGGAGAGCCTGGGGATCTACACCCAGCGCATCGGCACCGACCGCGCCAACCCCTACTTCAAGCCAGGCGCTTTCCGCGCGCTCGGCAACGGCGGGCTGCAGGTGTTCAACAACACCAGCTGCTCCAATCCAGTGCCCTCGGTCAGCGGCCCGCCCAGCGCGACGATCTCTCAGACCCTGATCGAACAGATCATCCAGTTCAAGGTCGCCAACGCGCCGGAAACCCCGAACTCGATTCCGGCGCCCGGCTGCAACCAGCAGGGCCCGTTCACGTTCAACGGTCAGACGAGCCAGTTCCCGCACGTCGTCTACGGTGGGAAATGATGAGCGACGAGTACCAGTACCACTCGACCGACCTCGACCTCACCGGTGACCCGGCGGAGGGCAACTGGTCGATCCGCTGCACCGACGTGCACAAGCGCCTGGGCGGCGTCTCGGTGCTCAACGGCCTGACCGTCGCGATTCCCGACGACACGATCACCGTCGTGCTCGGTCCTTCCGGGACAGGCAAGAGCGTGCTGATCAAGCACCTGATCGGGCTGATGTTCCCCGACTCCGGCGAGGTCGTCGTGCACGGCGAATCGGTGCCGAAGCTGACGATGCCCAAGCTGCTGGCGCTGCGCCAGCGGATCGGCGTGCTGTTCCAGGACGGCGCGCTGTTCGGGTCGATGTCCGTGTTCGACAACGTCGCCTTCCCGCTACGCCAGCACACCGACCAGAGCGAGGCGGACATCGCCAAGGTGGTCACCGAACGTCTCACCGACGTCGGGCTCGCGGATGCGATGGACGACGCGCCCTCGCAGCTCTCAGGCGGGATGCGCAAGCGCGCGGGCTTCGCGCGCGCGCTGGTGATGGAACCCGACGTGGTGATCTTCGACGAGCCCGTCTCGGGCCTGGACCCCGTCCGCACCGCGCTGCTGTGCGAACTGATCCAGGAGATGCACTCGATCCACGGCGGCACGTACATCGTCGTCACGCACAACATCGCCTCGGCTCGGCAGATCGGCGAGTACCTCGCGGTGCTGTGGAAGGGGCGCATCGTCGAAGCGGGCGACGCCGAGCGGATGTTCTCCTCCGACAACGCATTCGTGCGCCAGTTCCTCAGCGGCTCCGCAGAGGGACCGCTGACGATGGACTGAGCCGGCCGCCCGCCCTGCCGGACGACGATCACCGGCGAACCGGGGCGGAGCATCCGTCCTGGGCCTATGAGAACATATGTTCGTATGGTCGTGTGCGTCCACTTCCCCCGCTTCGAGCTGCTGCTCGCCGCCGGAGGAGCGCGGGCGCTCGTCGGGCGCGCGCTGGCAATAGCGCCGCCCAGCGGGTCTGAACAGCGCCTGGGAGAGGTCTCCGGAGCCGCCGAGGCGTATGGCGTGCGCCGGGGGATGGCGCTCGGCGAGGCGCTCGCGCGCTGTCCTGACCTGGCCCTCGTGCCCGCCGATCCGGTTGGGGTGGAGGAGTCCTGGGAGTCGCTGCTGCGCTCGCTGGAAGCGATCGGCGCAGCGGTCGAGTCGGCGCGGGCGGGCCTGGCCTACTTCGAGACCGGCCCGCTGTGCTCGCTGCACGGAAGCGACGCCGCGGTGATCGCCGCCGGGCAGCGCGCCGCAGGACCGTTGCAGGGCGCCGCCGTTGCGGCCGATCGCCGGGCGTCAGCGCACGCGCGCACGGGCGCTGGGCCGACGCGCTTCTGCTCGCTGGCGGCGGCTCTGGCGGTGCGCTCGCGCCGTCCGCTCGTGCTGGATGGGAGCGACGCGCTGCGCTGGCTGTCCGGGCGCCCGATCGAGCTGCTCGGCTATCGCGCCGAGACAGAGCAGCTGCTCGAGCCGCTCACGCGCCTGGGCGTGCGCACGCTGGGCGAGCTGGCGCGCCTGGGACGCTCCGCGCTCGCCGACCGCTTCGGGGCGGCGGGGGTGTTCGCGCATCGGTTGGCCTGCGGCGAGGACACGTCGTTGCGCCCGCGGCTGGCGCAGGAGCTCATGGAGGAGACGATGAGCGTCGGCGACGCGAGCTCCGGCCCGGCGATCGAGCGGGTGCTCGGCGTGCTCGTGGATCGTCTGCTGGCGCGCAGCGATCGCCGAGGGCGCACATTGCGGGCGGTCACGCTCTCCGCACGCCTGCTCGCGGGCGGCGGCTGGCGCGAGCGTGTTGTCTTTCGCCAGCCGCTGGCAGATCGCGATCGCATCTCCCTGGCTCTGTCGCTGCGCCTGCTTCTGCTCCCGGCCCCGGCCGCGTCGCTGGGGCTGTCCGTCGAGCGCTTCGGCCCCCCGGCGGGCGAGCAGAGGGCGCTGCTGGACGAGGGTCATGCCGCGCGCGTCGCGCGCCTGCGCGAGGCCGTGGTCCAGGTGCGCACGGTGGCCGGGGAGGGCGCGGCGATGCGGGCTGTCTGCGTGGATCCGGACTCGCGCGTGCCGGAGCGGCGGGTCGTGCTCACACCGCTGCCGGGCTGATGCCAAGCACCGGGCGAGTCATGCTCAACCTTCCCCACCCGGCGCGCGTGCGCGCGGGAGCGGGAGGGGTTCCTCTGCAGGTGGACGGGCGCGCTATCGAGCTGGTGCGGGAGTCCTGGCTGGTGGAGGACCGCTGGTGGACGGCCCAGCCGCTGCGACGCCGTTACTGGGAGGTGGTGACCACGAGCGGGCGCAACCTGGTCGTCTTCCACGACCTGGGCGCCGGGTGCGAGCAGGCCGGCGGCTGGTTCGCCCAGCGGTCGTGAGGCTGGCGTGCGACCTCCCGGGGAGCCGAGATGACGTCCACGCCACCGTATGTCGAGCTGCACTGCCATTCGGCCTACTCGTTTCTGGACGGGGTCTCGCTGCCCGACGAGCTGGCGCACAGCGCGAGTGAGCTCGGCCATGGGGCGCTGGCGCTAACCGACCACAACTCGGTTTCGGGCTCGATGGAGCTTGCTCAGGCGGGCGCCGATCACGGCCTTCGCGCGATCCAGGGCGCCGAGATCGACCTGACCCCAGTCTCCGGCTGCGGTGCCCGCGGGCGTCACATCACCTTGCTCGTGCGCGATGAGCGCGGCTGGCGCAACCTCTGCCGGATCGTCACGCTCGCGCACGCGCGCACTCGCGACGGGTCCAACCGGCGCGTGCTCGGCGAGCCGTCGGTGGACCTGCAGGCGGTCCTCGACCACGCCGAGGGGCTCGTCTGCCTGACCGGCTGTGCCGGGCGATCGGCGATCGGCGACGGCGTTGCGGACGAGCCGGTGGCGCGGCGGCTGCTCGACGCGTTCGGCACGGAGGATCTGCGCGTGGAGCTGCAGCGTCCCTACGCTCGCCACGATCGCGCCCGCAACCGTGCGCTCGCCGCGTTCGCCCGGCGGCTCGGCGTGGCGTGCGTGGCGACCGGCAACGTGCACGCACACGCGCGCTGCCGGGCCGAGCTGCAGGACGCGTTCGTTGCGCTGCGCCACCACACCACGCTCGATGCTTCCGAGCCGCTGCGGCGCGGCAACTGCAGCCATGTGATGACGACGCCGCAGGCGATGGCCAACCGCTTCGCCGATCATCCCGAGGCCGTTGCGCAGACACTGGCGCTCGCCGAGCGGCTGACGTTCAACCTCGACAGGGATCTCGGCTACCGCTATCCCGGCGCCGAGGACGCCGGCGCCGAGCGCAAGCTGGCCGAGCTGTGCGCCGCGCGCCTGCACGAGCGCTACGCGGCGTCGGTGATCCAGGCCGAGGCGCAGGCGCGGCTGGTGCAGGAGCTGAACGTGATCGGCAAGCTGGGGTTGGCGGGCTTCTTCCTGCTGCACCACGAGATGCTCGAGCTGTCGCGCGAGGTCGCCGTCGAGGTGAGAGGGCCCGATTCGGTCCGCGCGCTGCTGGCGCCCGGGCGCGGGCGCGGGTCGTCGGTCTCCTCGCTGGTCTGCTACCTGATCGGGCTCTCGCACATCGACCCGCTCGCCAACAGGCTGACGCTCGGGCGCTTCCTGCACGAGGATCTGCGCGGATTGCCGGATATCGACCTCGACTTTCCGCGCGACATACGCGCGGTGCTGATACCGCGCGTGCACGATCACTTCGGGCACGAGCACGCGGCGCTGGTCGCGGCCTTCCCGACCTTCCGTGCGCGCGGTGCGATCCGCGAGCTGGGCAAGGTGCTCGGCCTGCCGGCCGGCGAGATCGAGCGCATGGCCCGTGGCGCCGAGCGCTACGGCTCGGGGGCCGAGCACGACATGGCCGTCGGCGCGGGCGCGGGCGCGGGCGCGGAGCGACAGAAGCCCGAGGAGGGCCGGGACGCCGATATCCGGCCGGGTGGCGCCGCACCGCCTTGCGGACGCTGGCAGTGGCTGGACCGACTTGTCGAGCAGGCCTACGGCCTGCCTCGTCATCTCTCCCAGCACTCGGGCGGGATGATCGTCGCAACGCGGCCGCTGATCGACTGCTGCCCGGTCGTGCCGGCGGCGATGGAGGGCAGGCAGATGGTGCAGTGGGACAAGGACTCCTGCGCCGACGCCGGCTTTCTGAAGATCGACCTGCTCGGGCTGGGGATGCTCTCGGCGGTCGAGCGCTGCGTGGAGGAGATCGCGCGCACGCGCAAAGAACGGATCGACCTGTCGCGCATCCCGTTCGACGACGCCGAGACCTTCGCGGCGATCCGCGAGGCGGATACGGTGGGCGTCTTTCAGATCGAGAGTCGTGCGCAGATGCAGTCGCTGCTGCGCACACGACCGGAGAACCTGGAGGATCTGACGGTCCAGGTGGCGATCATCCGCCCGGGCCCGATCCAGGGCGGGGCGGTCAATCCGTACATCGAGCGTCGCCGGCGCCTGCGCGAGGACCCCGCGTATGAGATTCCCTACGAGCATCCGGCGCTGCGCTCGGTGCTGCGGGACACGCTCGGCACGATCATCTTCCAGGATCAGGTGATGGAAGTGGCCGAAGCCTTCGCCGGCTTCACGCCCGGCGAGGCCGACGGCCTGCGCCGGGCGATGAGCCGCAAACGCTCCCTGCAGGTGCTCAGGCGCCACCGCGAGCGCTTCGTGCAGGGCGCTTTGCGGCGCGGGCGCGCCGAGCGCGAGACGGCGGAGCGCGTCTGGCAGATGGTCGAGGGCTTCGCCGGCTTCGGCTTTCCCAAGGCGCACAGCGCGGCCTTCGGCCTGCTCGCCTACCAGTCGACGTGGCTGCGCGTGCACTATGGCCCCGAGTTCCTGTGCGCACTGCTCAACGAGCAGCCGATGGGCTTCTACGCGCCGGACAGCCTGGTGCACGAGGCCGAGCACCGGGGGATCGCAATGCTGCGCCTCGACGTGAACGCCTCAGAGGTGCAGTGCACGGTGCAGGACGGCGGCGTGCGCCTCGGCTTGGGCTACATCAAGGACGCGTCCAGCGACGAGATGGCCGAGCTGGTCGCCGAGCGGGAGCGAAACGGGGCGTTCGCCAGCCTCGGCGAACTGGCCGGGCGGATCGGCGCGAGACGCAGGACGCTGGAGCAGCTGGCCTGGTCTGGCGCCTGCGACGAGATAATCGGCGAGACGGGCAGGCGATCGGCGTTGTGGCAGCTGGGGGTCGCAGCGCCGGGTCTCGGCGCCGGCGAGGGAACCCAGCTCGCGCTGGGACTGGAGCTGCCGCGGGCGCCGCGCCTGCGCTCGCTCGGGCGCTGGCAGCGGCTGATCGCCGACTACGCCACGAGCGGGGTGACGGTGGGCGATCACGCGATGGCGATCCTGCGCGAGCGCTTGAACGTGCCGATGCTCGCGACCAGCGCGCAGCTCGCACGCCTGCCGAGCGGTGGCGCGGTGGCGATGGCCGGGCTGGTGATCGCCCGCCAGCGGCCCGGCACCGCCAACGGGACGATGTTCCTGCTGTTCGAGGACGAGTGGGGGACCGTCAACCTGATCGTGCCCAAGGCGGTGTACGAGCGCCACCGGTATCTCGCGCGCGCCGAGCCGCTGCTGCTCGCGCGAGGCCGTGTGGAGCGATCGGAAGGGGTCGTCAACCTGATCGTGCGCGAGCTCGCCGCGCTGGAGCGCTTCGTCTCGGGTGGCGTCGAGCGCGCCGAGCGCGACGCGGCAACCGCCCGCGTGCATCGCTTGCCCGCGCCCGAGCAGCCCGAGCATGGGCCGCAGTCAGATCACGACGAGCAGGCCGTCGAAGTCGGCTCGAGCATGCGCGCGGTCGCGCCGCCGATACAGAGCTTTGCGATGGGGCGTCGGCGCTAGGCTCGCGGCGGGGCCCAGCTCCCGCGGCGACCCGCACCGCGTGGGGTACACGGCGCGGGTCGAGTCCGGGCGTGGGGGATGATCAGGCGTGCAGCGCGCGCCGCTGGGTGTCCTCGGCGTCGCTGACCGCCCAGGCGAGGCGCTCTATCAGCTGCTCTGCGGCATGGTCGTCGCAGAGATGCAGCGAATCGACGCGCTCGTCGAGCAGCACGGGCGGCTCGTCGCGTCGGTCGGTCGGGTCGGTTGTGACGATGATTCTGGGCATAACTCCCTCCTCAGGGATTCGGGGTCATGTCCTCCCATGAACAATCTTGCATCAACAGTGTTGCGCGCCGCACATCAACGCAGGCTTAAATCTAGTGACCGAGAGTGAATTGCAGTCCGCTTTGGACGGATGGACGGATACCCTGAGCGAATCGAGCGCCTCGGCCACACCGACCTGCAGGTCTTCGAGCTCTGCCTCGGCGGCAACGTGTTCGGCTGGACGATCGACGAAGAGCGCTCGTTTGCCGTGCTCGACGCGTACGTGGCAGCGGGCGGCAACTTCATCGACACGGCCGACTCCTACGGCCGGCGCGGTCGGGGGGGAGCCGGCGAGTCCGAGCGGATCATCGGGCGCTGGCTTGCCGCCCGCGGCAATCGCGAGCAGCTGGTGGTCGCGACGAAGGTCGGCTC
>JAXDGQ010000209.1:0-8449 GCA_034664965.1 Solirubrobacteraceae bacterium
GCTCTTCGGCCAGCCGCGCGAGCCCGACGAGGAGTTGATGCTCGCGCTGCGCCGACGCTTCAAAGGAGAGGTCGTGGAGCTCAGCGAGTACCTGGATCGCGACCTCGTTACGCTGTGGGGCTATGACCGTGTCGTCTGAGCCGTCGATCTCAGACGCCGAGGAGAAGGTGCCGCTGGACGGCCACTGGCGCGCGCTGGCCGAGCGCGGGCAGCGCGCCGTCATGCCCTCGGGAAAGGTCGCCGTATCGTGCTCTGCGCCCTTCGGCGTGGGCGGCCTCGGACGGCATCTCAAGGAGGTGGTGGATGCGCTGCGCCGCGGTGGCGAGGGGCCCGCCTGCATCTCAGGCTCGACCAGGGCAGCCGCTGAGGGAGATCGGGCCGCGCGGCACCTGCTCGGGATCCCCTACCTCCACTGGCTGCTCGCACGCGTGCCGATACCCGTGTCTCCCGGCGTGCGCACGCGGGCCTTCATGACCGAGTTCGACGCCTACGCGGCACAGCGCCTTCCGAGCGCCCAACACCTGATCGCCTTCAACGGCCAGGCGCTGACGCAGTTCCGCACCGCCGGGCGCGCGCGATACGAGTCGATCGCGCTCGTCTCGGCGAACTCGCATCTGCGGCGCGTGGTTCGCCAGCACGCGCGAGCGCATCGGCAGTATCCACTGGAGGGATCGTGGGCGGCTCGCTTGGTCGGTCGCAACGTGAGCGAGTACGAGTTGGCGGACCGCATCTATGTCGGCTCTCGCTACACGCGAGACTCGTTTCTGCAGGAAGGCTTCAGCGAGGACAAGCTGGCGCTGTTTCCATTCACGCCCGACCCCCGCTACGAGCTGTCCGGCGCGCCGGCGCCCGCAGAGACATTCGAGATCGTCTTCATCGGCAGCATCGCTGTCCACAAGGGCGTTCCGCTGCTCATCGACGCGGTCCGGCGGCTGCCTCACCCGAACATCAGGCTTCGTCTCGTCGGGAGCTGGGGCACCCGCGGGATGCGACGCTTCACTCAGAGCGCGTGTGCCGCGGACAGCCGGATCAGCGTCTGTCCCGGCGATCCGCTTCCGCATCTGCGCAGCGCCAGCCTGTGCGTGCACCCAGCCTACGAGGACGGGTTCGGCTATGCCCCCGCAGAGGCCCTGGCGTGCGGGGTGCCCCTGCTGGTGAGCGAGGACACGGGGATGAAGGATCTGATCGCCTCCCCCAATCAGGGGCTCGTTCTCCCGACGGGCGATCTCGAGGCGCTCACCGAAGCAATCCAGGCCGCACACCAGGGCGAGATCCTCACCCGCTAGGTGACGGGATCTTGCAAGCGAGTCAGGCGAGCGCTCGGATGAACGGCGACGTGTCGAGCCCCCTCGCCAGACACCTGAGGGTGGCGACGGTCGGTGTGTCCACGGACCGCCCTTGCGGCGTCTATGACCACGCCGTCCTGCTCGCCCGCGCGCTGGAGCACGAGAACGTCTCCTCTACCTTCAGCTGGCTGTGGCGTACGGGTGGGACGCTCGACGCCTCGCGTTCGCAGGTCGAGCGCTGGGTCGAGCACGAGCAGGCAAGGCTGGCCGGCGGACGGTTCGACGCGATCCTGCTGCACTACTCCGTATTCGCCTACTCCCACCGGGGCCTGCCGCTGTTCGTCCACCCGATTCTGTCCGCGCTGTCGGGGCTGGGCGCCCCGCTCGTGACCGTGCTGCACGAGTACGCCTACCCGTGGCGGCGGGGCGGAGCTCGGGGAGCGTTGTGGGCCGCGACCCAGCGCGCAGTTCTGCTGGAGGTGATGCGCGCCTCCAGCGCGACCGTCGTAACGGCCGATTTTCGGGCGGCCTGGCTGAAGCGCCAGCCTCTGCTTCCCAAGCGAGAGGCGGTGCTCGCGCCGGTGTTCTCGAATCTGCCGCCGCCGGCGCTCGACCGCCCGGCACGCCAGCGGCCCTCCGTGGGGCTTTTCGGCTACTCCTACGAGGGCGCGGCGCAATCGCTCGTGCTCGACGCCATGGCCGGGCTGCACGAGCGCGGCACGCTCGCCGAGTTGCGCCTGCTGGGAGCGCCCGGACGCGACTCGGCGACGGGGCGGCAATGGTCGCGGGCTGCGCAATCGCGAGGGCTCGCGGATGCGCTGAGCTTCTCGGGGATCGTCGGCGCGCAGGAGCTCTCCGACGCGCTCGCCAGCTGCGACGTCCTGCTGTTCGCCGACGCTCCGGGTCCGACGTCGCGAAAGACCACGCTCGCCGCATCGCTGGCCTCCGGGCGTCCTGTTGTGGCGCTCGACGGTCGCCACACGTGGAGAGAGCTGACCGATCGCGATGCCGCGCTCGTCGTCGCGCCGTCGGCCGATGCTCTGGCCGACGCCATGTCCGATCTGCTGCGCGACGAAGATCGTCGCGAGCGCCTCGGCGCTCGCGGACGGCTGTTCGCGAGCGAGGCGATGAGCGTCGAGCGCGCGGCGCTCGCCGTCGCCCAGGTCCTGGAGCGGGTCGTCTCACGCGCCGGCGGACCGGGTCACGCCGAGCACGATCAGGTTCGTGAGAGCGGATGAGCGGCTCGGCGACACACTAGATTGCAGCGATGACCGAGGATCCAGGCGCGGCGCGAAGGAAGGTCGTATACGTGATGGGCGCCGGACACAGCGGCAGCACGATCCTCGGGGTCGCGCTCGGCAACTGCGAGGGCTTCTTCTACGCCGGAGAGCTGGAGGAGTGGCTGATCACCGGGGACACGCCGCGGTGGGCGCTCAGGGAGTCCCAGCAGTTCTGGAGCGCCGTGAGGGAGCGAGTCAGCGGCGGCGATCTGCTGTTCGGATCGGCCGCAAACCGCTGCATCGAGCGTTCCTCGGCGGTGCTCCGCGTCGACCTCTGGCTCGAGCGCCGACGGCTGCGGCGGCGCTACGGCGAGGTCGCCGAGCGGCTGATCGACGCGGTCGCCGAGCTGGCCGACGCGCGCCAGGTAGTGGACACCTCGCATTTCCCCCTGCGCGCGCGCGAGTTGCGGACGCTCTCAGGGATCGATCTCGTGCTGGTCTATCTGGTGAGGGATCCGCAGGAGGTCGTCGCGTCGAACGTCAGAGAGCTGAGCCTTCACGAAGTGGCCGAGCGGAGGTGGCGAACGCTCGTGATGAACGCCAACCTGTGCCTGACGCAGCTGGTTTCGCTCGTCGTCTTCTTGACGCACCCCCGCAACCGGCGGATCTTCGTGCGCCACGAGGATTTCCTGCTCGACCCCGAGGGGGTCATCCGGCAGATCCTGCAGACGGCCGACGCGCGCGTGGAGGTTCCCGATCTCGCTCGCCTGAGCGTCGGCTCTCCGCTGCAGGGCGGCAGATTGATTCGCGCGCAGGAGGTGGCCGTCCGGCGCTCGCGCGCAGACGCCCGGCCGGCCCCGCCGTCGTCGTTGATGACGCGACTCGTGCAGGCCCCCTGGCAGCCGCTCCTGGGCCTGTTGCGGCCGGTCGCAACGCCCGGCAGGGCACGCGACGGGCATGACTCCAGCGCCAACGCGAGCCCCGAGGCCCCGGAGGCGCCGCCGGTCGAGATCCACTGAGCGAGTCGTGCTGGGCGTGGCTCACGCAATGGCCGGCGCGCGGCCCGTGCGCGACTGCCAGGTAGCGAGAGCGCTCCGGTAAGCGCTCTCCAGCGCGGCGGCGTGGCGCTCGCGCGAGAACCGATCGGCCACCAGGCGCTGGCCGGCCGCGCCCATTTGCGCCTGTCTGGGCGGATCATCGAGCAGTTCGTTCAGCGTCCGCGCCAGCGCAGTCCAGTCGCCCGCCGCAAAGCTCAGTCCGTTGACTCCATCCTCGAGCCAATCGACGATCCCTCCGGTCGCGCTGGCGACGACCGGGCGACCCGAAGCGAGCGCCTCGATACCGACCAGGCCGAACGGCTCCGGCCAGACCGAGGGCATGACGACCAGCGACGCTTCGGCCAGCTCCCAGGCGAGCTGCTGCGGTTCCTGCCAGCCCTTGAAGCTCACGCGATCGGCGATTCCGAGCTTGACCGCGAGCCTGCGCATCGAATCCAGTCCCCAACCGTCGCCGCAGATCACGAGCTCGCCCTCGACCGCGCTGGCGGCGCGCAGCAGCACGTCGACCCCCTTCGCTCGCACGACGCGGCCCGCGAAGACCATACGGCGCCGGGTTGCGTGCCCCGAGCCGCCGACGGGGGTCAGTGTGGGGAAGAGCGGCACGACTGCACGCTGTCGAACGCCGTTGACGGCCAGGTGCCTGTCCATCGCTTGCGAGTAGCTGATGGCCATGTCGGAGCTTCTGAGCGCATCGCGTCCGCGCGTGGCCTGGCGATAGGCGGCGGGGAGCCAGCGAGGGTCTCGCGTATGGGCGCAGCCGCGTGCCAGCAGGTTCGGCACACATCCCGGCCCGTGCTGTCTGGTGCATTCCTCGCCCGGGCGGAAGTAGTGAACGCCGGATGTGCAAGCGGTAAAGCCGTGAGCGCTGATCACCAGCGGCGCCCTGCTCTGCATGTATCGCACGACCTGCGGGTCGTGGAGCTGGTGGAGGTGAACGACCGCCGGCGTGCCGGCTAGAGCCGAGCCCACGCGCGTTTGCACCGAGGCGCTGGTGTCGAGCAGCCGGGGGCTGTGGTGGAGCGTCACGCCCGCAACGCGGATGCTCGAGTCCAGTCGCGCCGAGAGGACGTGCACGTCGTATCCGCGCTGCGCGAGCGTCTCGGCCGAGGCCATCACATGGGTCCCGATGCCCCCGTCGCGTGTCCACAGCGGCGTGACGAGCAACACCGAATTCAACTCGCCTGTCACCGCGATCGCCACCTGTTCATGCTCGTCCGCTCGATCTGGACCGAACGGTGACTCCCCAACCCATCTCCTGCCAATCATACCCCCGCCCGACGATGCGCCGGCGGAGTTCAGCCTCGGCTGCGGCGTGGCAGGCCCTGCCCTCGGACGCGCGACGGCACGCTTCGCAGCCGGCTGGCTTGCTGCGATCATTCGCCAAGATGCAGAGCGTCAACAGAGTGGTCGGGGCGGTGTCGCGCCGGCTGGACAGACCGGAGTTGCTCGCGGCTGTGAGCGCGGACATCCGCCAGCAGCAGCAGGAGGAGCTCGCGATCCGCGCGATCCTGGCGTCCGCGCTCGCCGAGGACGCTCTGTACGTGGACGTGGGCGCCAACCGCGGTCAGATCCTCGGCTCGGCCACCCGCATCGCGCCGGCCGGCCGTCAGATCGCCTTCGAGCCGATCCCGGCGCTGGCCGCCGAGGTGAGAGCGGCGTTTCCGGCCGTCGACTGCCGGGAGATGGCGCTCTCCGCCCGCCCCGGGGTCGCCGAGTTCTGTCACTTCCGGACGATGGACGGCTGGAGTGGTCTGCGCCGCAGCCCAGAGATCAGCGACGAGCTCGGCGATCCGGACTTCATCGAGGTGCGCGTGTCGACGCTCGACGCCGAGCTGGACGCCTTGACGCCGAGCGTCGTGAAGATCGATGTCGAGGGGGCAGAGCTCGAGGTGCTCCAAGGGGGGCGCTCGCTGCTGTCACGGGCGATGCCGCTGGTGATCTTCGAGCACGTCAACTCGGCTGCCGGCCTGTACGGCGCCCCGACGGACGCTCCCTGGGAGCTGCTCAGCGAGCTCGGCTATCGCATCTACTCGGTCCTCGGCGCCGGTCCCTTCTCGCGCGAGGAGTTCGCCGCCAACGAGACGGTCGTCAACTGGCTGGCGGCGCCGAGGCTGCGCCCGACCGGGCGATAGCCCGGCAGCTGGCCGCGAAGCCATCTCGTCGGGCGGTCAGACGGACCCACGGCCACGCCCACGCTCGATGCTCGCGGCGACGATGTCTGCGAACTGAGCGGCGCGCGAGTCGTAGGAGATCTCTGCGCGCAGCCGGTCTCGATCGAAAGTTCGCGCCTCCCCCGCGAACTTTGCGCGCGCGAGCTCGACCAGCACATCCTTCATACGCTCGTGCTCGTCTGGCGCGACGAGCCACACGCCGGGCTTGTCCGACAGGTAGTCCCAGTTCTCGCCCTGCGGTAGGGCAGCCAGGATCGGTCGGTCGGTAGTCAGATACTCGTAGGTCTTCGCCGAGATCCGTCCGCCGCGCGAACCGTCGGGGCGGGCCGGAAGCGTCAAGAAGAGCAGATCGGCGCTCGCCAGGATCGCCGCGACATCCTCGTGGGGAAGCGATCCGGTCACCTCCACGACGCTTTGCACCCCGGCGGCCTCGAGCGCGCGCTCGACCACCTCCGGCGGATAGGGGTTGCCGTGGACCGCGAGTTTGACGCGTCCGCTCCAATCCGGGTGCTCGGACAGCACTTCGAGGATCGCGCGCCCGAGGGTCGAGGGCGAGGAGGTGCGCTCGTCCAAGGCGATTCGCTCAAATCGCCCCAACTCGGTCCACGCCCGATAGGCGCGCCTGATCGGACCGCTCGGCTGGGCGTCGCCGATCAGCGCCCACCATCCGGACATCGCGCCCACGTAGGCGATCTCGAAATCTTCGCTCGGGACGGCACGCGGAGCAGGCTCGGGTCGGTCGCCGCCGTAGCGGACGAGATGGAAGTTCGCGCGCGCGTGGCGCGGAGCCCGCGAGCGCACCGCGTCGAGGTTGGTCTGTGACACGTACACGATCGCATCCGCGCGCCTGGCATACATGTCCTCGAGCGCCTTGGCGAGCCGGTAGTGCAGACGCGTCGGGAAGCTCGGGTGCATGTCGGTGCACGTCGGCGAGTCGTCGAGGTTCAGGATCAGGGGGAGCTTGGTCAGGCGGCTGAGGGCGAGCCCGGCCAGCCCGGCGGAGTAGGGCATCATGAACACGACGATCGCGGCCGGCGAGCGCTTTCGGGCCAGGCGCCGTGCCGCCAGGATCGCGGGTGCGACCCAGAAGATCGAGTCGTCGGGCCACACGATCATCTCCAGGAACTTGCCCAGGCGCGCACCTTGCAGCGCGGACATGATCTTGCGCGGGCGAAGGCTGCGCACGGTATGGACGCGCACTCCGGCGCGAACCTCTGGGCCCGCGCGCTCGGTCAGAACCTCGACGTCCCAGCGCTCGTTGAGGCGCGCGAGCAGCTTGCCGGCCCTGATCGCCGTCGGGGTGGTGTCGGGCGGGAACGACTGCGAGATGCAAAGCAGCGTCCGGCGGGGGGAATCTCGAGCGTCGGGCACGGCGTCGACCGTAGCGGAGCTTGCCGGCGCCCGGGGGCTGGATGCTCTGCAGGCGCGCACCCGGCCGGAGGCCGGGGCAGCCGTTGCCGCGGTCGGCCTATTCGAGGGTCGGAGCGGGTCCGCTGTCGGACGCGCTCACGGCGACCTTGAAAGGCGCGCTCGCGCCGGCCTGGTTGTGAGCGTCAGCGGGGGTCTTCACGCGCAGGACGTATTCGCGAGCGCTGGAGAGGCGCTCGCTGAACGCGTAGCTCCCGTCGCTGCCTGCGCTGGCCACGCCGATCACGTGGAAGCTGAAGCCGAAGGGGCTTTGCGTTTCGAGGTAGACGCGCTGGCCGGCCGCGGCGGGGCTGACGGTTCCCGTGAGGGTAAGCGGCGCGGCAATCGCCAACGCGCTGGGCGCCGCCGCTACCGTCACTGTCCGCCGAACTCCCTCGAACACAACGGCGGACTTGAGCAAGGCGTCGCTGACGAGATAGCTGGTGTTCTGCGTTGGAGTTTGCGTGAAGCTGTAGGCCCCGCTGGCATCCGTCGTCCCGGTCGCGACCGGCGCGAAGGAACCGCCGGTGACGCGGGCGAGCAGCGTGACCGCATGGCCCGCGCCGGCGGCCACGACGCCGCTGATCGCCAGCGATTCTCCGGCCGAGATCGGGTCTGCGGAGGTGTGGATGGTCAGCTGCGGATTCTGTGGCTGGGGAGCTTCGTAGGAGATGACGTTGGAGGTGGCGGGAACGTGGTGCCTCCACGTGCGCGCGACGGTCCTGACGCTGATCGCTCCGGCGATCCGAAAGCCGTGTTTGATCGAGTAGCCGCCATCAGACCCGACGTGGCCTAGGGCGACCGTGCGCCACTGCTCCGGGTTGCCCGGGTAGGCGACCTGCAGGGCGACCTGCTCGCCGGCATCCACTGGCGTGACGGTGCCCGTGAAAGTCGCTTTCGCGCGGGCGCCTCGAGCTGCGGGCGCGCCCAGCGCCGAGGATTGGGCGCTCGGATCGGGACCGCTGAGGGTCACCACCGGCGCGACCTTGACTGCGGTTTGCGCGCCATGACCGCTCGCCCCGATGCGTGCGCGAAAGATCGTGTTCTGCTCGAGCGTCGTCGGCGCCAGCGCGTAGGCGCCGTCGGCGCTGGTCGCCGCCGTTGCCACGACGGCGAGCGGCGTGGGCCCGGCTCCCGTCTGACGCTGGGAGATAGTCACTCGTTGTGCGTCCGCGGAGGCGCCGGGAGGGCAGGTGACCACGCCGGACAGGCCGACGGCTTCGCCCGCCACGATCCGCTTGGAGCTGGGAGAGATGCTCAGGCGGCAGCCCCGGGGCGGCGCGGTTTCGCCATCGCTGGAGGAGCCG
>JAXDGQ010000210.1:0-6337 GCA_034664965.1 Solirubrobacteraceae bacterium
CCTGTATCGACCAAACGCCGGCCGACCCTGAGCGGCGACGGCGGCGTCTCTCCCGAGCAGAAATTCCCCCAAAAAGCGTGGAAGGACGGCGCATCTTCTAAAGCAGCCGATGGGGCCGGCCGAAGGCTTCGTTAGCCCACCGCTCGCGGCGATCTCCCTCCGGCACGGACGCTCCCATGGCAGACAATCCCAAGACATCCCGCAATCCCGATGGATCGTCGACATTCGACGTCTGCCTGCTGCTGCGCGCCCACGCCGAGGCGCGCTGGCTGAGCAACGAGCTCACGCCGGTGCTGCGCGAGATCGAGCAGCGCGACACGATCGCCGAGCAGCAGCTCGGCGCCGCGCTGGCCTACCTGGAGGTCCTGTGGCTCGAGGCCGGCGCGCGCGCCCGGGAGACCGAGGCGGCCCGCGTCGAGCTCGACGCACTCGGCGCCGACGAGCAGTCGCTCCCGGAAAAGGCCCGCCGCTACCACGCCGCCGTGCGCCGCCTGCGCGAGGCAGTCGAGCGGCGCGTGAGCCTGCAGCTCTCCGTGGCGCCCGAGGCGCGCATGCACTCGCCCCGCAGCGACCGCCAGACCTCCGATCGGCCGGCCAACTGAAGCGATCGCATAGGCTCAGCGCATGCCGCTGCGCTTTGACCTGCAGTCTCACTCGACCCATTCAGACGGCGCCCTGGCGGCCGCCGAAGTCGTGCAGCGCGCCTCCGAGGCCGGCGTCGAGCTGCTCGCGCTGAGCGATCACGACACGATCAGCGGCGTCGCCGAGGCGATCGAGGCGGGCGAGCGCTTGGGCGTGCGCATCGTGCCCGCCGTCGAGATCTCCGCCGTCGACGACGGCTCACCGGTCCCACGCGAACTGCACATCCTGGGCTACAACATCGACCACACCGGCCCGCCGATGACCGACAGCCTCGTCGGCTTCCTCGCCGACCGCGAGAAACGCACGCTGCGCATGCGCGACGCCCTGCGCGAGGCGGGCTTGGAGCTCGACGAGAGCGAGATCGACGAGCGCATCGCACAGGGGAAACCGATCGGTCGCCCGCACCTGGCCGCAGCCGTGCTCAACGCCCCAGCCAACGCCCGGCGCCTGGCCGACGAGGGCATCGACGACGTCGGCTCGCTGATCCGCGGCTACCTGATCGAGGGCAGGCCGGCCTTCCGCCTGCGCGAGACGCCGACCGTCGGCGAGGCCGTCGAGGCGATCCACGCCGCCGGCGGCGTGGCGATCTGGGCGCATCCCTTCTGGGACGTCGTGGACCCATCGGAAGTGCTGTCGAGCATCGACCGCTTCCGCGCGCTGGGCATCGACGGTGTCGAGGCCTTCTACGTCACGCACGACGAGCAGCAGACCAGGACGCTCGCCGAGCGCTGCAGCGAGCTGGGCCTGCTGAGCACCGGCTCGGCCGACTACCACGGACCCGACAACCGCCTGTTCTCGCGCTTTCTCGCCTTCGAGACCTACGGTCTGGCGCCCGACCTCGGGCCGATCGGATCCTGATTCTCTTTATTGGATGGGTCGCGCTCGGTCAGACGTGCGCGGCATCCGCTAGCAGCGCCTGCAGCCGGTAGGCGAGAGCCTCCAGGGCGAGCTCTTCAGAGACGTTGAGCGTCAGGCGCAGCCGCGTGTCGGCTACCAGCTCGATGCCCTCGCCGATGCGCGCGCTGTCGCGCCCGCGCGCGTCGTCGGCAAGCTGCGCGCGCCGGTCGACGGCGTAGACGAGCTCCGGCGCGCCCTGGCACACGCACAGCATGTCGCGCAGCCACAGCTCGGCCAGCCTGAGCATCTCGGCCAGCGCCTGCGTGCGCGCCCGCCGCTCGCCGCGCCGCCGCGCGTCCAGCCCTTCGCGTTCGTAGCGTTTGCGCTCCTTCGCCGGCACGAGCTCGAGCTCGCCGGCGAGCTTCTGGAGCGCGCGCTCGCCGGCGTCGGCACCGGCCGACTTGGACGCCTCGAGCATCGCGATCCAGGGGCGCTGCTCGGTCGCACCGGCGAGCGCCGCGCGCACGAAACCCTCGGCGCTCGCGCGCAGGGCTTCGCCCCGCTCGCTGGCCAGCCGCGCCGCCAGGCGCGCGTCGCCGAGCGCCAGGCGCGCGCACGCCTGCGCGCGGTCTGCGTCGATCTCGCCCAGGCGCTCGGCGATGCGCTGCGGCGGCAGCGGATCGAAGCGCACCGGCTGACAGCGCGAGGCGATCGTCGCAAGCACGTCCTCGCGGCGGTCGGTCAGGAGCAGCAGGTGCACGAAATCCGGCGGTTCCTCCAGTGTC
The DNA here is from genome assembly GCA_034664965.1 of Solirubrobacteraceae bacterium. GTDB lineage: Bacteria > Actinomycetota > Thermoleophilia > Solirubrobacterales > Solirubrobacteraceae > Palsa-744. The sequence continues at coordinate 2,265 of JAXDGQ010000210.1, forward strand.
TTGAGCATGCGGTTGGCGGCCTGGTCGTTCATCGTGTCGACCGCCTCGATCACGAACACCCTGCGCGAGGACTCAAACGGCGTGCGCGTCGCTCCCGCCACGACCGGCTCCTCGATGTCCGCCACGAGCATTTCCGCGGCGCCCGACGGCGTCACCCAGGTCATGTCCGGATGCGTCCCGCGGGCGATCCGCTCGCGCGCCTGCTCGGCCTGCTGCGGGCTGTCGGACAGCAGCGCCGCGGCGAACGCCCGCGCGATCGCCCGCTTGCCCGTGCCCGAAGGGCCGTGGAACAGGTAGGCGTGCGACAGCGACTGCTGCGTGCGCAGCGCCGGCTCGAGCACCGCTCGCGCGTGCGGGTGCGCGTCGATGCCCGGCAGCGTCGCGGCCGGCTCCCGCGTCGGCGTGGTCGCCGCCCGAGGCGAGGCTGAAGCTTGACCGGCGGATGCCACGGCGCCCATCGTAGAGGCGCGCGGCCGGCCACGCGCGCGCCACTCGCTACGGTCCCCGCGTGGCCCGCGGCAGCCTGATCACAATCGAGGGGCTCGACGGAGCCGGCAAGTCGACGCTGGCCAAAGCGCTCGCCGAGGCGATCGCCGCGCGCGGGCGGCGCGTCGAGCTGCTGCGCGAGCCAGGCGGAGTCGATCTGTCCGAGCGCATCCGCGCGCTCGTCAAGGACCCCGCGCTGGCCGTCGCGCCGCGAACGGAGGCGCTGCTGTACGCCGCGGCGCGCGCCCAGCTCGTCGAGGAGCGCCTGGCGCCGCTGCTGACAGACGGCGCGCTCGTGCTGCTCGACCGTTACGTGGACTCCTCGCTGGCGTATCAGGGCGCCGCGCGCGGGCTCGGCGTGGAGCGCGTGCGCGAGATCAACCGCTTCGCCACCGGCGCGATCGAGCCCGATCGCACGCTGCTGCTGCGCATCGCGCCCGCGGCCGGGCGCGCCAGGCAGATGCAGCGCGCGCAGTCGCCCGACCGGCTGGAGCGCGAGGACGAGAGCTTCTTCGCCAGCATCGCGGCCGCCTACGAGGAGCTCGCGCGCGCAGAGCCCGAGCGCATACGCGTGCTGGACGCCAGCCTGGCGCCTGAGCGCGTGCTCGCGGATGCGCTCGGGGAGCTCGAGGATCTGCTCGCGCCCGCAGGCCGCCGGGCGCATTAGCATGGGCGCCGTATGGACCTCGCGCGCAAGCTGCAGGACCGCCTCATCCGGCGTGCCTTCGCGAGCGGCCTTGCGCTCGCGCTCGCCGGCGCGATCGCCTGCGGCGGACCCGCGATGGCGCGTGCGGCCAAGACTGCAAGCACGCCGGCGCCGCCCGTAGCGGCAACCGAACGGACGGCCGCAAACACGACGGCGGGCACCCCGGCGAGCTCACCCGCGACGGCGCCAGGCGCCGCCACGACGCCGACCACGACCTACGCGCCGTCCGGCGGCGCGACCGCGCCGAGCGGTGCGCCCGGCGCCACCCCGAGCACCGCGACGCCGCCGCCCGGCGCAGGGGCTCCGGCGACCGGCGCGCCGGCTACGAGCGCGCCCGCTGCGCCCGGCGCGCAGGCCGCCGCGCCGACCCAGAAATCGCCCGCTCAGACGAAGGCGGGCAAAGGCGATCGGCCGCTGTCGACGGGCGCGATCGTGATCGCCGTGCTCGCCGCGCTGCTCGTGCTGGTGTGCGCCGCGTGGGCGCTGGCGCGCAGCAGCGCCTTTGAGCCGCACTGGCTGCTGTCACTGCGACACGCCATGGCCGAGGCCGGCTTTCGCGCGTCGGCGACCTGGTCGGAATTCGCAGACTGGGCGCGGCTCGGGCGCTGAGGAGCCCGCAAGCAGCGAGAGATTCCCTGACCGCGGCGACCGTCCACGCCGGCGCGGCGCGACGCGCGCCGTCCCGCCGGGCGCGACGTCTGAAGCAGCTGCGACCAGGCGGGCCAAAGATGCCGGTGTGCGCGGACTTTGGACGAGCGAAGGACCCGCCGCGGGGGTTCTCCGCGGCCTCTCCGGGTACTAAAATGAGAGCTACTTCTCGCCCCGTTTCGAGCCCGGTCGCGCGCGCCGTTCCGTCTGGCCTGTGCGCCACGATGCTTGACCCCGAACAACAGCTCGAATGGCCGCCCGCGCGACGCCGGAGCAGCAGAGGAGGAAGGTCAAATGAACCCCACCCCGCACACCACCATCTCGCACGCCGCCGCGTCCGGCAACGCCCTCGAGGTCAAGCGCTTCTTCAGCACGCCCGGAACGCATCCCTTCGACGCGGTCGAGTGGGAGCTGCGCGACGCGCGCATCGGCCACGGCGACCGTGTCGCCTTCGAGCAGCGCAACGTCGAGTTCCCCAAGAGCTGGTCGCAGAACGCGACGAACATCGTCGCGCAGAAGTACTTCCGCGGGCAGATCGGCAACCCGGCGCGCGAGCACTCGGTGAAGCAGATGATCGGTCGCGTAGCGGGCACGATCGCCGGCTGGGGCTCCGAGCGCGGCTACTTCGCCTCGGCCGCGGACGCCGAGGCCTTCGAGCACGAGCTCGCGCACATCCTGCTGCACCAGATGGCGGCGTTCAACTCGCCCGTGTGGTTCAACGTCGGCTTCGAGGAGCACCCGCAGTGCAGCGCCTGCTTCATCCTCTCGGTCGACGACACGATGGAGTCCATCCTCGGCTGGAACACCAAGGAGGGCAACATCTTCCGTGGCGGCTCGGGCTCGGGCATCAACCTGTCGAAAATTCGGGGCTCGATGGAGCCGCTGGCCAAGGGCGGCACCGCCTCCGGACCGGTGTCCTTCATGCGCGGCGCCGACTCGTGGGCCGGGACGATCAAGTCCGGCGGCAAGACCCGCCGCGCGGCGAAGATGGTCGTGCTCGACGTCGATCACCCGGACATCCGCGAGTTCATCTGGTGCAAGGCCAAGGAGGAGGACAAGGCCGCCGCCCTGCGCGATGCCGGCTTTGACATGTCGATCGACGGCGACGGCTTCTTCTCGATCCAGTACCAGAACGCCAACAACTCGGTGCGCGTGACCGACGAGTTCATGCAGGCGGTCGAGGAGGACCGCGAGTGGCACCTGATCGCCCGCACCACCGGCGAGCCCGTCGGCGAGCCGGTCAGCGCGCGCGAGTTGATGCGCGAGATCGCCGAGGCCGCCTATCGCTGCGCGGACCCGGGCGTGCAGTACGACACGACGATCAACCGCTGGCACACCAGTCCCAACTCCGGGCGCATCAACGCCTCGAACCCGTGCAGCGAGTACATGCACGTCGACGACTCCGCGTGCAACCTGGCCTCGCTGAACCTGATGAAGTTCCGCCGCGCCGACGGCACATTCGACGTGCAGTCCTTCGAGCACGCCGTCGACGTGATGCTGCTGGCGCAGGAGATCGTCGTCGGGCCCTCCAGCTATCCGACGGAGGAGATCGGCGCCAACGCGCGGGCCTTCCGCCAGCTCGGCCTCGGCTACGCCAACCTCGGCGCCTACCTGATGAGCAACGGCATGCCCTACGACTCGGACTCCGGTCGCGAGACGGCGGCGGCGATCACCGCCCTGATGACAGGCCGCGCCTACCGCCGCTCGGCCGAGATCGCCGCGGCGCAGGGACCCTACGAGCGCTACTCCGAGAACCGCGAGGCGCACAACGGCGTGATGCGCATGCACCGCGACGCCTCCTACGTGATCCCCGCGCACGACAGCGCCGACGAGGAGCTGCTGCTGGCAGCGCGGCGCTCGTGGGAGGAGGCCGTCGAGCTGGGCGAGCGCCACGGCTACCGCAACGCGCAGGCGACCGTCCTGGCACCGACGGGCACGATCTCCTTCTTGATGGACTGCGACACGACCGGCGTGGAGCCGGACTTCTCGCTGGTCAAGTTCAAGGAGCTGGTGGGCGGCGGTCAGATGACGATCGTCAACCGCACCGTGCCGCTGGCGCTGGCGACGCTCGGCTACTCAGAGCCGCAGGTCGAGCAGATCGAGGCCCACCTGGCCGAGCACGGCACGATCGTCGGCGCCCCCGGCCTGGCCGATGAGCACCTGGAGGTGTTCGACGTCGCCGTCGGCGAGCGGGCGATCTCGCACATGGGCCACATCAAGATGATGGGCGCCG
>JAXDGQ010000211.1:0-4256 GCA_034664965.1 Solirubrobacteraceae bacterium
GGTCGACGCCGTCGGAGATCTCCTCCCACACCGTCCTCTCGCCGTCGAGCGCCGCTCGCGACTGGTCCACGTAGGCGAGCTCGACCGACTCGCCGAGCTCGATCGTCCCACTGTCGGGCGCTTCCTCGCCCGTGATCATGCGAAACAGCGTCGTCTTGCCGGCGCCGTTCGCGCCGATCACGCCGACGATCGCCTCGCGGGGCAAATCGAACGACAGGGACTCGATCAGCAAGCGCTCGCCGAAGCCCTTGGACACGTCCTTCGCCTCGAGCACGTTCTCGCCGAGGCGCGCGCCGGAAGGGATGTGGATCTGCACCTCGTCGAGCTTGACGTTGCGCTCCTCGGCGATCAGCTCCTCATAGCGCGCCAGGCGGGCCTTGGACTTGGTGCGTTTGCCCTTGGGGTTGGTGCGCACCCATTCCAGCTCCGCGGCGATCGTCCGCTCGCGGCCCTTTTCCGAGCGCGCTTGGAGTGCCATGCGCGCCTGCTTCTGCTCGAGCCAGCCCGAGTAGTTGCCCTCGTAGGGGATGCCCTTGCCGCGGTCGAGCTCGAGGATCCAGCCGGCGACGTTGTCGAGGAAGTAGCGATCGTGGGTGACAGCGACGATCGCGCCCCGGTACTCCGACAGGTGCTGCTCCAGCCACGCGACGGACTCGGCGTCGAGGTGGTTGGTGGGCTCGTCCAGCAGCAGCAGGTCGGGCGCGCGCAGCAGCAGCCTGCACAGCGCCACGCGCCGGCGCTCGCCGCCGGAGAGCGTGCTCACGTCGGCGTCCGGCGGCGGCAGCCGCAGGGCGTCCATCGCGTATTCCAGTTGCGTGTCGAGGTTCCATGCGTCGGCCGCTTCGATCTTCGCCTGGATCGCCCCGAACTCCTCGGCGGTCTCCTCGGAGTAGTTGGCCGCCAGCTCGTTGAAGCGGTCGAGCAGCGCCTTGGTCTCGGCGACCGCGTCCTCGACGTTGCCCCTGACGTCCTTGGACTCGTCCAGGGCCGGCTCCTGGTCGAGCATCCCGACCGTCGCCCCGGGCGCCAGAGCGGCCTCGCCGCGGTACTCCTGATCGACGCCGGCCATGATCCGCAGCAGCGTCGACTTGCCGGCGCCGTTATAGCCGAGCACGCCGATCTTGGCGCCCGGATAGAAGGCCAGCGTGACGTTGTCGAGCACCGTCTTGTCCGGCGGGTGCAGCTTGGACAGGCGGTGCATCGTAAAGATGTACTGAGAGGACATTGGCAGGCAGGATAGGAGGTCGCGGCGGTCGCTAACGTTGTCGGGTCATGCCCGTAACCGTCCTTGATGTCGAGCAGCACATGCTCCTGCTGGAGCTGCAGGCGCCGTTCGACAAGCGCGACGTCCAGCTCGCGCGCCGGCGCATGGCCAAGCGCTGGCACCCCGACATCGCGCCCAGCGGACGGCAGTTCGAGCACGAGCGCCACCTGAAGGCGATCAACGAGGCCGCCGACCAGCTCGAGCGCCTCGCGGAGGGCTCGCGCGGCGGGAAGGTCTCGCGCAACGCGGTGCGCGCGAGCGCCTCCGCGGCGCGCCGCGAGCGCGAGGAGGCCGGCCGGCGCGCCTACGAGGCCGAGCAGCGCGCACGCGAGCACGCCGAGGACCGCGCCAAGCACGACCCCTTCGCCAGCCGCGTTCCCGACCACTCGGTGGTGCACCGCTACGCGCGCTGCCTCTCCTACCCCGAGTGGGGCGTCGGGACGGTCGCGGGCATCTACTTCAGCGGCGACCCCGACGGCGAGGAGGAGGTCCAGCAGTGGGCCCGCGTGCGCTTCAGCCACGGCGTGCGCACGGTGCCGGCGAGCAGCATGCGCTTCGTCGACTTCTCAAAGCCCGACCCCGGCGAGGAGCGCGTCGAGCGCTTCATGCTCGCCGCCCAACGCGCGATGGCCGAAGGCGAGTACGAGCTCGCCGCCCAGCGGCTGATCTATGCGCGTGACGCCGAGCCGGAGAACGTCGCCGTGCTGCGGCTGATGACGCTCGCCTTCTGGCAGGCCGGCAGGATGGAGGAGGCGGCGCGCGCCGTGCGCGATTGGGCGCGAGTCGACGGCGCCCGGCCGGCGCCGCATCGCTTCGCCTCGCGCATCTATGAGGACATCGGCGCCGTCGACCTCGCCGAGGAGGCCGCCGCGCGCGCCGCCAAGCGCGGTCCCTCTGACGCCGGCGCGTGGGAGCGCCTCGGCCGGCTTCGACTGTCGATGATGGACCGCGAGGGAACCCTCGAGGCGCTCAGGCGGGCGATGGCTCTCGGCGCTGGGGAGGATGTGCGCGAGCTGATCGTGCAGGCGCTTGCGCTGGAGCCGAGGCTGGCGAGGGCCGGCTGACGGAGCCTGCCCGGCGGCGCCCGTCGCGCGGCGGTTGACAGCTCGGCAAGAGAACGTTTGGACTGGCTGAAAGCGGGTAACTGCGCACGCAGCTTACGTCTTGCGGCACGCGCGGGGGGCGCCGGGCCGCAAGGACGACCATTCGAGGGAGACGAGGAGACAGGACATGTCCAAGACGCATCCGATTAAGCAGCGCCTGGCCCGCCGGACCGACCGCGGCGGCCGGCACAGGCGAGCGTTCGTCGCGATACCGGCAGTGGTCGCGTCGATCCTGGCGCTGGCCTTTGCCGCCCCCGCGTTCGCCGGGCTCAAACACGACTTCTCCGTCTTCTATGACTGCCCGGTGAACACGCCGGGCGTGGGCGCCTGCATCGTCTCGACGACCAACGGCGGACAATTCGTGATCGGCTCAAAGACCGTGACGATCGACAAAACGATCACGCTGCAAGGCGGCATCAGCGAAACCTCGCCGCTGCTCGTGCCGGCGGTCGACGGCAACACGCTGTCGAAAACGCCGCTGACGGTGCCCGGCGGACTGGTCGGCATCGAACTCGATGGCATAACCGCAGTCACCGCCACCTCCGAACTGGCCGGGCCGGTGACGCTCGAACTCGAAAATCTCGGCACGAACAATCCGGCGATCAGGCTGCCGCTCAAGGTCAAACTCGACAACCCCGCGCTCGGTGCGTCCTGCTACATCGGCTCAGAGTCCGAACAGATCGCGCTGGCGCTCACCACGGGCACGACCAATCCGCCGCCGCCGAACACGCCGATCACCGGCGCCAAAGGGTCCGTCGCGGTCTTCGACCGCTCCAAGATCATCGGCGTGACCGGCGCCTCGCTGGTCGACAACTCGTTCCCCGCGCCCGGCGTCAACGGCTGCGGTGGCATCCTCTCGCTGGCGGTCGACCCGGTCGTCGACCTCGACGCGGGTCTGCCGGCAGCCGCAGGAAAAAACACGGCCCGCCTCGACAGCAGCTTCCTGACAGCCACGCCGAGGGCGATCAAGGCGCAGGCCGCGCTCCCGCAGATCGGCCGCTGCGTGAAAGTCGAACCGACCAAAGAAGGCAAAGTTAAAGTCTTCCACGGCCGCTACAACGCGTCCAACTGCGTGGAAGAAAACCCGCTGCCGCTGGGAACCACCCAAGGCAAATTCGAATGGCTCCCCGGCACCGGTGCGAACAACAAATTCACCGCATCGTCGTTGAAAACGACGCTGGCAACAGTCGGCGGCAAGGCGATCACGTGCTTGAACTCCGCGAGCAGCGGTGAATACACGGGGCTGAAAACAGCGACCGCGACGATCACGCTGACCGGGTGTCAGGTGGCGGCCACCAAACAGGCCTGCCAGAGCAGCGGAGCAGCTGCGGGCGAAATCGTCACGAGCCCGCTGGCCGGCGAACTCGGCTTCATCGAAGACGCCTACGCAGGCGAAGAACTGAACGTCTCGGTCGGCTTGGACCTCAAGCACTCGCCGACGCTGCTGACCGCCCAATGCGGCGGCGAACAGCTGTCCGTTGCGGGCTCGGTGATCGCGCCGGTGTCCGGCGTGGACAAAATGACCACGGCCTTCACGCTGAAGTTCACAGCCTCCGGCGGCAAACAGCTTCCCGAACAGTTCGAAGAAGAAGCGAAAGACACGCTGTTGAGCACGCTCGGATCGGGCTCAGCCGAACAGGCCGGCCTGAGCTCGACCACGAAAATCGTCAACGGCGAAAAGATCGAGATCAAAGCGTCCACCGAGTAGCGCTCCGGTCGAGCAGCGCGCGACCAACGGGGAGCCGAGCGGCTCCCCGTTGGTCTCCCTCCATCCTGCCGGCCGCTGGGGGGGATGCGTGTCTCCGCACGGGACCGGGATGCCTGTGTGCCCGCTCAGCGTTTCAGAGGATATTCACAGCGCGCGAGACGATCAGCCCGATCGTCAGCAG
>JAXDGQ010000212.1:0-5801 GCA_034664965.1 Solirubrobacteraceae bacterium
GGCTGATCCCGCCGTAGGAGATGCCGAGCATGCCCACCTTGTGGTTGGCCACCCAAGACTGTTTGGCGATCGTCTCGATCACGTCATAGCCGTCGAGATTCTGCAGCGGTTCGAAGAAATCGTAGGCGCCGCCCGAGCAACCCGTCCCGCGCATGTTCACGTCGACCACCGCAAAGCCCATCAGGTTTGCGAGGACCGCGATGCCGCTCTCCGGGCCGGCCGGGTTTGCGTATCCGTAGCCCGAGTACTCGATCAGCGTCGGGTATGGCGGCGCATAGCCCGTCGCCGCTGGGAATTCCGGAAGGTGGAATTGCGACGGTGCGCCGGGCTGGCCTGCGGGGCTGGTCGGCGGGTGGACCGTGAGTGCGAGCTGCGTGCCGTCACGCGTCGTCAGGTACTGGTAGCCGTTGTCGGCGATTGCCTGGTTGTAGACGCCGGGGTTCCACGGCGCCGCGGCTGCCGTGTGGACGGTGATCCCGCCCACCTCTTCGCCCGAGGAGATCAGGCGAACCCGATAGCCGGGTCCCGGTTTCACGTTCCTGAACAGCAGCCCTCCCTGGGCGTCTGCGTTCTGCGTGTAGACCGTGGCGCCGCTTTTGCTCAGCAACGACATCTGAGCATTGGCGGCCACGCCGGTGACGTCCACCTGATTCACGCTCCCCTGCACGTTGAAGGCGGACGCGCTCGCGGCGGTCACCAGCCATACCGCGAACACCACGAGCGTAGAGATGACGCCGATCCCCACCCGACCGCGAGGCGCAGACCTCGCCGGCAAGCGCCGACCCTCTCCCGCACAGCTCACGACTCGACCATCTCCGCCCGTCCGATTAATACGCAGCATCTCGCCCCCATCCTGCGCGCACGCGCAGAAGCTCGGTCCCTTGCCCCGGTCCGGTCCCTTGGTCCGGCCCCAGCTGACTGCGCCCTATATACCCGTGTGTGCGCGTTCCGAATCGTCAATGTGAAGAAAAAGCCACGCACCCGGAGGACTGGGGCCGCTCGCCAGCCTGAGGCGGGGGCTCGTGGCTGTCGCGCGCGAGCGCTCGACGCTCGAGCGCTCGCTCGACGCGCCTCCTATCCCGCGGTCTGCATGGCGCCCTCTAGCACTCGACTTGCAGCGCTGGAAGGCTCTCGGGGCTGATCCCCTGCTCCAAGCACGTCAGGTACGCGATGGCGCGATGTATCCCGTCGATCACGAGCAACGTACCGTCGAAGAAGCCGATTCTCAGTACAACATCAGCCTTCCACCTATTGCTCGCCATGTCATCGACGAAGCGCTCGACCCGCAGGTCATCCGCCTGGTCGTTGGCCGCGTGGAGCGCCCGGCTGCGTTGCCGATAGATCGCTCGTAACTGGCCGAGCGTCTTGTAGCGCGTGTCCTTGTAGCCCATGAAGCTGGCGAACAGCGTCGGTGCTGCGGCAAGTTCCCTCGCCGATAGGGGCCTGAGAGCCATGCCAGGCATGGTTGCTCCAGGTGGCGCCTGGCGATATGGCCCGTCGGCCAAAGATGCCCCTGCCCCGTTGTCAGGTTCGTCGGCATGGACCTGGAGCGTCCTCGCTGCCCGCGCGACTCGGCGCGATGCCCGCGGAGCTTCTGCGAGGAGAGTAGAGTCGCCCTGTGGCGGTTTCAGAGACCCCGCAAGCACCGCATCGGGACCTGGGTTCGCTCGAGTTCTGGGGCAGACCGGCCGAGGAGCGCGATCGCTACTTCGCCGAACTGCGACGCGATGCGCCGATCTCGCGCCACCAGCCGCCGGAGGACATCATGGGCCTGCCCGACCAGGAGCGCATGAGCTACTGGGCGATCGTGCGCTACGAGGACGTGCGCCGCATCTCGCGCGACCCGGAGAGGTTCTGCTCGGGCCAGGGGACGCAGTTCGCCGACGCCCCGCCGGAGTTCCTGGAGGCATCCATGTCCTTCCTTGCGATGGACGCGCCGCGGCACACGAAGCTGCGTGGGCTCGTGTCTTCGGCGTTTACTCCTCGTCAGGTGGCTCGCATCGAGGACGGCATCCGCGTCAACGCGCAGCGGATAGTCGCCGAGGCTGCGCCTACCGGCGGCGGCGACTTCGTCGACCTGATTGCCAAGCGGCTGCCGCTTGTCACGATCTCGGACATGATCGGCGTGCCGCAGGCAGACCGCGAGCGCGTCGTCGCCGCCGCCGACCTGCTCGTGACGACGTCTGACCCCGAGGCGTTCGGCGAGCGGCCGCCGATCGAGGTGCTGGGAGAGGCGCTGTGGACGCTGACGAGTTTCGCGACCGAGCTGGCAGCCGAGCGCGAAAAGCGTCCAGCGGACGACCTGATGACCGCGCTGGTCCAGGCCGAGGTGGACGGCGAGCGCCTCACGCACGCGGAGATCGCCGCCTTCTTCGTGCTGCTATCGGTCGCCGGCAACGACACCACCCGGCACACCACCTCGCACGCGATGCGCGCGCTGAGCGTCAACCCCGCGCAGCGCGCCCTGTTGATGGAGGATCTCGACGGGCGCCTGCCGAGCGCGGTCGAGGAGTTCGTCCGCTGGGCCTCGCCGGTGATGACCTTCCGCCGCACGACCACGCGCGAGGTGGAGCTCCATGGCGAGCGTCTGCCTGCCGGCGAGAAGGTGGTGCTGTTCTACAACTCGGCAAACCGCGACGAGCAGGCATTCGAGGACCCGTGGCGCTTGGACCTGACGCGCGAGCCAAATCGACATCTCGGCTTCGGCGGCGGTGGGCCCCACTACTGCCTTGGCGCCTCGCTGGCGCGCACGCAGCTGCGCTCGATCTTCGGCGAGCTCATGCGCGTGATTCCCGACATCGAGGCAGAGACGCCCGAGCTGCTGCGCAGCGCGTTCATCCACGGCGTCAAGCGGATGGACTGCACCTTCAGAGCGCGCGCCTGATCGGATCGGCGGACCGGATCGCCCAGGAGCGCACGACGATCACCTCGGCGTAACGTCAGACCTTGCGGTAGCGGCCATCGGCGATCGAGTACAGCCCGAAGCCGATCAACCCGGCGGCGACGATTCCCAACAGAAGCTGGCCATACGCGTGGTTTGAGAGTTCTCTGAGGGCTCCGTCCAGTCCGATCGCCTTACGCGGGTCGAAGTCGATCGCTGCCTTCAGCAGGCCGTAGCCGATGAGCACGAAGACGACCATCCTTGCCAGATGCCCGAAGACACCGAGCGCTTCATAGGTCCGCTTGACCCCCGGACTCATCTTTTCGATGTTGGCTTCCTGCACGAACTTCCGCGCAAGGCCCCTATAGCCCTGGTAGAGCCCGACCCCGATCATCACGCCACCCGCGACGCCGACGACTACCGTGCCGTGAGGCCAGCCGAGGACGCCGGCCGTCGTCTTCTTCGGCGAGCTCGATCCGCCCCCGCTGCCCGTGCCCATCAAGATCCTCACGGCCACGACAGCTAGCGCCGCATAGACGAGGCCGCCCGCCCCTGCGGCCAGTCGATCGAACGCGCTGTCCTTTTCTTGGGTGCCGTGGCCGATAGCCGCCCGGGCCAGCCGCCAGGCCGAGTAGCCCGCGAGTCCGACCGCGACCGCGACCAGCAAGCCTTTGCCGAACGGCTGGCGCGCGATGGTCTGGAGGGCTCCCTGCTGGTTTGGCGCCGTGCCGCCCGCGCCGACGGCGAGCTCGACCGCGAGGATCCCGATGATTGCGTAGACGACTCCGCGAGCCACGAGTCCGGCGCGCGCGAGCCACTCCAACCCGTTCTTGCGGATGACGCGCTCGCCGACCGGTCCAGCGGCGCGGAGCGGCGTGGATCGGTTGCTCGTCCTCAACTCCACTGGAGGAACCTATGCCCGCACCCTCCTGCACCTAATCGCCGTGCCTCGAGCGCGGCGAGGCGTTGCCGCGAGCTGGCCGACCACCGGCCGGCCCACATCGCGCTAACCGGTAGCCGCCTCGATCGCGTCGAGATCGGCACCCACGTCGGAGCCGAGCGTGCCGGCTGCGCGGAACGGAGAGTCTGCGGCCAGGTGGTAGTCATGCCCTGCGTAGTCGACGAAGCCGACGTCGTCGATCGTGGCCGGACAGTAGTTGCCCGGTGGGTAATACGAGCATTTCGCGTGGATCAGCACGTTGCGCTGGAACACCGACCCGGGGAAGTCCGCGGTCAGCGTGTCCAGCCCCGTCCCCCGGCCACTGCCGTGCACGCCGTAGCGGTTGTGGGGTGTGATGTTGTTCGTGTAGGTGAAGCCTTTGCTGACGCCTTCGGCACTGATCACGTTGCGCGTCTGAAAGACCGTGTTGTGGTCGACGGTCACGTTCCCCGGTCCGTCCTGGGACCCGTCAGGCGCCCGAGACCCGTCGGTGATCTGCAGGAAGTCCCCGGAGCCCTTCCACGTTTTTCCGTCGATGTCGTCGAACAGGTTGTTGGCGACCGTGAGGCGACGCGTGTAGGAGACGGCGCCGCCGGGATCTCGGCCCTCGATCGCCATGGCGGAGGCGGCGTGGAGGACGATGTTGTCGGTGAACGTCACGTCCTGCGTCACCGACCAGGGAGCCGCCCCTTCCTGGTTTGCCGACTTCAGGAGGATGGCGAAGCCGGTCTGCGCGTCGCCCCAGGAGTTTTCGAAGACGTTTCCGGTGACGAGTACGCGGCGGGCGTTCTTCAGCTCGAACAGGTTCTTCACGGTCCAATGGATGCCGCCGTAGCTCGGATCTCCGACGCGCCATGAAAGCGGCTTGAAGAAGTGGTTGTGTCGTATCTCGATATCCGAGGGGACCAGTTTCGCGATGGCCGGGTCGGCGCCGCCGAACATCACGTTCTCGCCCGATGCGTCGAGCTCGTTGTTGGCGATCTTAAAGGGCCCCGCGCCGTTCCATCCGGCGATCGCCTGAGTGTCGTATCCAACCTCGTGGAAGTCCGACACGGTCGAGTCGATGACCGCCTCGGCAATTCCATTGAGCACCACGCCGCGCCGGTCGTTCTGGCTGGTGTTGCCGTGTATCCAACAGCGGTCGATCACGATTTCCCTTGGGAGCTGCGAGCGGGAAGTCTCCGACCCCGAGCCCAGCCTGAGCACGCCGGTGTTCTCGCCGACACCCGGAGCGACTGTGAGCTCAATGCCGATCAAGCGCCACTGGTGGGCGCCTGGTGCCGCATTGATTGCGCCGTCGAAGCTCGGACTGACGATGCGGGCCATGTGCGGGGCGTCGCTCGGCCCGGCGCGGGCCCGTTCCGGCAGGGCGCCGATATCTGAGCTCCGCACCACGATCAGCCCCGAGCCCGCCTTCTTCGGCAGCACGAAGTTGCCCGTGAAGGTGGTGCCGGCGTCCAGCACCACCTGGTCGCCGGGGACAGCCCGGTCGAGCGCCGCCTGCAGGTTCTCGCCGCTGCGCACGTGGATCAAACCGCCGGTAGGCGGCGTGTAGGTCGTGTCGAGCAGAACCTTAGGCGGCTTGGCCGGAACCGACGCCGCAGTCGCTGCGCCGCACATTGCCGTGCCTGCGACGACCGTAGACACGAACAGGACCGCCACCCCATGCCTCACCATCCGACCTCCCCTGGAGCCTGCCGACTGCACAGGATATCGCAGGGCGGCCCTTCGAATCCGAGCAATAACGCGGATCGGCGAGGCCGAGCCAGGCGCGCTCCGATTCGACATCTAGACCTAGGTGCAGTACTCCCGAGCGATTGCAACCGCGAGCATGGCAGGCATGTATTTGGCGGCGCACAAGGGCGCAGATGAACCTGCCCGGCTGGCTGGCCGCGGCGGCGCAGCGCGGACGCCCGGGGCGGGCGCGGGAGCCTAGACGGTGGCTACATCCGCGAAGGCCGAAGCGCGGAGCCGCGCACC
>JAXDGQ010000213.1:0-3134 GCA_034664965.1 Solirubrobacteraceae bacterium
AATGCGCGCGCCAGGTCGCCGCCAGGAGCCCTACGAGCTCGCGCCGGTCGAGCGCGACGATCGCGTCGTGATGTCGCCGCCAGCCGCGCCCCATGCTCTCGGTCCAGGCCTCCGCGACGCCCTCGTCGCCGAGGCGCTGCTGTATGAACGAGACGAGGTCGAGCACACCGGCCGCCATCAGGTCGTGCAGCATCTGCCACTCGTGCTTCATCTCATTGCACAGGCGCCTCGCCTCGTCCATCTCTCCGGCGTCGATCGCCTCGACGGCGCGGTCCATCGTCGGGCGCGAGAGCCGCTGCAGCTCCGGCTCGGAAAACCAGCGGTCTGTCATCGTCTCCTCCTTCGATGATGAACGGGGCTTCATTGTGACCGAGGTGCGCAGGGCGCTCGTCACGGGTGCGTCGCGGGGGATCGGCGCGGCGATCGCGCAGCGCCTGGCGGCCGACGGCCTGGACGTGCTCACGCTCGACCTGCGCGACGGCTGCGACATCGCGCTGGACGTCGCGCGCGACCGGTTCCCGGCGCTGGACGACGTCGAGGTGTGCGTGGCCAACGCGGGCGTCACGACGACGATCGCGCCCGCGCACCGGATGACTCCGGAGCAGTGGCAGCGCGACATCGACGTCAACCTCACTGGCGCCTTTCGCACGGTACAGGCGTGCCTCGGCGGGATGCGCGAGCGGGGCTTCGGGCGGATCGTGGTGATCTCCAGCGTGGCCGCGATCGCCGGGCTCCCGGGTCAGGTCGCATACGCCGCCTCCAAGGCGGGGCAGCTGGGCATGGTGCGCACGCTGGCCGGGGAGAACGCGGCGCACGGCATCACCGTCAACGCGGTTCTGCCGGGGCTGGTGGCGACCGAGCAGGTGCTGTCGATGCCACAGCAGGTGCGCGAGCGCGCAGCGGCGTCGCTGCCGTCGGGCCGGCTGGTGGAGCCGCAGGAGATCGCCGCGGCCGTTGCGTTTCTGGTGAGCGACGACGCCGCCCAGGTGAACGGGCAGTCGATCGCGGTGGATGGCGCGGCGTCGCTGTCGCAGCTGACGCTCGGCTCAGAGCGCCGCTAGCGACGCGGCCATGCGCGCCGGGGACCTCGACGTCGCGCGCCACGGCAAGGGACCGCCGGTGGTGCTCGTGCACGGCAGCGTGGTCGGCGCCGAGCGCACGTGGAGCCGCCAGGCGGAGCTTGCCGACCGCTGGACGCTGGTGATGCCAAACCGGCCGGGCTTCGGCGCGAGCCCACCGATGGCGCGCGGCGACTTCGAGACCGAGGCGCCGCTGATCGCCGAGCTGCTGGGCGACGGCGCGCACCTCGTGGGGCACTCCTACGGCGCGGTCATCGCGCTGTACGCGGCGGCGCTGGCACCCGAGGCCGTGCACTCGCTGACCGTCTCTGAGCCCGGCTGCATGCGCGTGGCGGCCGGCGATCCTCGCGTCGACGCCCAGATCGCGGCGGGCGAGCTGCTGTATGAGCACGCGCAGGACCTGGCGCCGCTGGACTTCCTGCGCGCGTTCCGCGGCGGCGTCGGCTCGACGCACGAGACGCCGCCGGAGCTCGGCGGCGAGCTGCTGCGCGGCGCGCGGCTGTGCATGCGCGAACGCCCTCCGTGGGAGGCGCAGCCGCCGCTTGCGGAGTTGCGCGCGGCGCCGTTCGCCAAGCTGGTGATCTCCGGCGGGCACTCGCCCGTGTTCGAGGCGGTCTGCGATGTGCTGGCCGAGCGACTGCACGCGCAGCGCCAGACGATCGCCGGCCGCGGCCACACGATCCCGGCTACGGGCGAGGCCTACAACGCGTGCCTGAGCGCGTTCCTCGCCGAGCACCGCTGAAGCAACCGGCGGCCCCGCCGCGCCCGAGGCTCAGCCTTTCTTCCAGGCGAAGTATCCGGGCTTCTTTGAGCCGTCGGCGCTGATCAGCCCGCCGGCGCTCCGCGGCGGATCGTCATAGAGGTGGATCCAGCCGAGCGCGTAGATGTCCGGCGCCTGTCGCGCGATGCGCAAGGCGTCGGTGATCCACAGCGCCTGCAGGCGCGGGTCCACGTGGAAGTTGAACTCGCTGTCGACAGCCGTCGGGATCGTCCACTCCGACAGGAACAGTCGGGGACTCGGGTTGCCCGGGCGCCCGAGGTTGTGGCTCACCAGTTCGCTCAGGCGGCCGAGATCGGAGAAGTCGATCTGCTGCCCGGGGGACGGCGGGTTTGCGAGGTTGGGGGCGCGGATGCTGAACGGGTTGTGCCCGTACATGTCCAGTCTCGGCGCGCTGCCGTCGGCCAGGCGCATGTTTTCTATCCACTGCGGCGTGGAGATGCTGGCGGCCGGGTCGGTCATCCCGCCGATCACGAGGTTGGCGGAGCTGACGCTCTTCAGCGCACCGTAGGCCGCGTCGAGTAGGCGTGCATACAGGTGGGGAGCGACGCGCTGAAGCTCAGTCAGGGCTACGTACGGGCGCGCGCGGACGAGCGGCTGGAAGTTGTGCGAGCGCGACGGCTCACCCCAGATCATCCACAGGTGCACCGATCGATAGCGCCTGGCCGCGGCGGCTGCGAAGTCCGCGTAGTCGCGAGGCCGGTAGGGGGCCCATCGCGCAGACTTGCCGCCGTTGGCCCAGCGCGGCGAGCCGATGATCTGCAGGGCTACCTGCATCTTGTAGTGCCTGGCACGGGCGACCGCCGAGGTGACCTCCGCCGGCCACACGTACGCCGGGTCGTTTGGGTCGCGCGGATGCGCTGGGCGCCGTCCGGCGATCGCACTCCAATGAAGGCTGTCCTCGTAGAGCTGGTCGCCCAGTTCGCGATAGACCGGGAACAGCGACACTCCGTCGCGCGTGGCCGGGCCCCAGATGCCCTTGAGCGGGGCGGCGCGCGCCGCGGACGCGCCGAACAGCAGCGTCAGCGCCGCTGTGATGGCCAGTCCGCCGCCGCCGAGCATGCGGCGTCGATGCTTTTGTGTAGGGCCCCCACCGCGCGCGCGCGTGTTGGCGCCGAACGGATCACGAACGCGACGGACAAGCGCCTGCACGCTCCCAGATTACCGGTCAAGTGCGACCGACACGCAGGTTCGATGCGCACCGGCCGGTCTGCCGCCAGGCCAGGCGTGAGAATCTAACGGGATGGCAATGTCAACGCTGCCAGATTCGACGTCGG
>JAXDGQ010000214.1:0-2652 GCA_034664965.1 Solirubrobacteraceae bacterium
CCGCTCGGTCGCCGCGCCTGCGGACGCTCGGTTCGCGGCTGCTGGTGATCCCCGTCGTGGTCGCGATCGCACTGGCCGGCGGCTTCGCCGGCCGCATCGGGACGGAGGCCGACAGGCAATGGCACGCCTTCGTTCACGTCGGCGAAACGGGCGAAAACTCGAGTCCCTCCTCCCCATCCGCCGGCCGATCGCGCCTGCTCTCGGGCGCCGGCAACCGCTATGACTACTGGCGCATCGCCTGGCAGGTGTGGAAGAGCCACCCGCTCGGCGGCGTCGGCGGGGGCAACTATGCGCGCCCATACTTCGAACGGCGCTCCACGATCGAGGACGTCGAGCAGCCGCACTCGCTCGAGTTGCAGGCCCTCTCCGAGCTGGGCCTCGTGGGAGCGCTGCTGCTCGGCGCGTTCATCGCCGGTGTCGGGTGGGGCGCCGTGCGGATGCGCCGCGGAGCAACAGCGTCGCCGCTGCTGCGAGCGCTCATGGTTGGTGGGCTCGGAACGTTCACGGCGTGGCTGGTGCAGGCGAGCGTCGACTGGATGCAGTTGCTGCCCGGTCTCACCGCGATCGCGCTCGTCGCCGCAGTCGTCCTGGTGTGGCCGCGGCCTGCATCCGTGGCGGAGGCGACTGCGCCGCGACCCAGGCCTTCGTTCGCCGGCAGGCCGGCAATCGTGCTGGCGGCCTGTGCGATCGTCGCGACGCTGATCGTCGGCGGCGCGAGCCTCAGTCGCCAGGCCCTCGCCGACCGGTTTCGCTCGCGCGCGCAGTCCGAGCTCGCAACGAATCGCACCGCCGCGCTGGCAGACGCCAATCGCTCGCTGGACATAGACGCCGACTCCGTACAGGCCTATTACGTCAAGGCGGCCGCGCTCGCTGGCTTCAATCAGGCGCGGGGGGCGGAAACAGCGCTCGCGACGGCGCTGAGGCGCGAGCCTCGCAACTTCGTCACATGGGTGCTGCTGGGCGATGTCGCCGCGCGTCAGGGGCGGCTGACCCTGGCCAAGCGCTACTACACCCGCGCAAGCCTCCTCAACCCGCTCAACAGGACGCTGCGACAGCTGGCCGTCGATCCGACGGCGCACACGCAGTAGTTGCTCAGACTGCTGTCAACCCCTATCTTCGTTTCATGAACGCCACGCGCACGTCGATGGTCGTGGCGACCGCTCTGCTCGCGGCGAGCTGCTCGGCAGTCGCGGCGCCCGCCGCCGCGGGCCTGGAACCCGGGGTTCACGTCGACCCCGGATCGCCGGCCGCGAAGGAGTATGCGCTGCCGTTGAGCCAGGGTCGACAGACCGGCGCCGGCTCGGCGTCGGGCGGCGGCTCAGAAACGCAGTTTGGCGCCGGGATCAAGCCGCCCGGATCGGGCGGGCCCGGCTCGCGCTTGCCCGGAGCAGGCGCCGGCACGCCCGGCAGCCGGCGGGCGGGACGGGCTCCGTCTGGACCGCAAGGCGCGCAGGCTGCCAGCGGGACCCTCCCGCCGCTTGTCCAGCAAGCCGTGGACTCGCACTCCTCGGGAGGCGCAGGCTCGCTTCCGGTGCTCATCGGGGGAGGTGTCGCGATCCTCGTGATCGGCGGTTTCGGGGGAACCGTGCTGAGACACAGTCGCCGCCCCACTCCCTCGCGATGACCGTGCGCACCCTATGCGGTTCCTGATAACCGGAGGCGCGGGCTTCATCGGCTCGCACCTCTGCGACGCGCTGGTAGACCAGGGCCACGGAGTGCACGTTCTCGACGATCTCTCCACCGGCCGAATGGAGAACATCGGCCACCTGCGCGATCACCCGGACTTCGACTGCACGGTCGCGGGCGTGGCCGACGATTCCGTTCTCGCCCGTCTGGTCGACGATGTCGACGTCGTCGTGCACCTGGCGGCGGCAGTCGGGGTGCGCTTGGTCGTGGATCGCCCGGTCCACGCGATCGAGACCAACGTGCACTGCACCGAGGTGGTGCTCGAGCACGCCGACCGCCACCGAAAGCCCGTGCTCATCGCCTCCACCAGCGAGGTCTACGGCAAGAGCGAGGCGCTGCCGTTCCGAGAGGACGGAGACCTTCAACTCGGCGCCACCGATAAAGCCCGCTGGGCCTACGCCTGCTCGAAGGCGATCGACGAGTTTCTCGCGATGGCCTACTGGCGCGAGCGCGATCTACCGATCACGGTCGTGCGCATGTTCAACACGGTGGGTCCCCGGCAGACAGGACGCTACGGCATGGTGATACCTCGGCTGGTCGGCCAAGCGCTGGCCGATGAGCCGCTGACGGTCTACGGAGACGGCTCACAGACGCGCTGTTTCTGCCACGTGGCAGACGTGGTCGGGGCACTGCTCGGCCTGCTCAACGACGAGGACGCCTACGGGAACGTCTTCAACGTCGGTGCGACCGACGAGATATCGGTCCTCGATCTCGCGCGACGGATCATCGACGTGACGCGCTCGGTGTCGGAGATCTCGTTTACGCCCTACGACACGGCCTACGGCAAAGGCTTCGAGGACATGTACCGCCGCGTGCCCGACATCGCAAAGGTGCGCGCGCTCATCGGCTGGTCGCCTACCCGCTCGCTCGACGACGTGATCCGCGACGTCATGGAGGATCTGCGGTCCCGCTGACGCGCCGGCGGCCGCGGTCGCCCGCGCGATCGGGCGGGCGCCGCGGGCCTCC
>JAXDGQ010000215.1:0-10170 GCA_034664965.1 Solirubrobacteraceae bacterium
GCAGGGTGGTCGAGCTATCGACCCGGGGAAACCCGCGGGAAAGTGCCACAGAAACAAACCGCCTACGTCCGCCGTCCCACGTGAACGGCGGGCCGGCAAGGGTGAAATGGTGCGGTAAGAGCGCACCAGCGCCGCGGTGACGCGGCGGCTGGGCAAACCCCTCCCGATGCAAGGCCAAACAGGATCGCTTGCAGGTGACCCGCCGAGATCCAGGTAGGCCGCTCAGATGGATGGTTGCTCAACGACAGAATCCGGCTTACCGACCTGCTAAGGAAAAGCCCCGCTCCGGCGGGGCTTTTCTATGCCGGCTCACGCACATCGGGCCGGCGGTGCCATCAGATGCTGATCGTGAGCTGGAACCTCTTCCACGGGCGCTCGCTGCCGCCGACGCGCCACTCGCTGTTGGCGCGGTTCGGCGCGCACCACGCGCAGTGGTCGTGGGACGTCGCCCTGCTGCAGGAGGTCCCGCCGTGGTGGCCTGCGCCGCTCGGGCGCGCCGCCGCGGCTGAGCACCGCAGCGCACTGACCTCGCGCAACTCGCTGCCGGCGCTGCGCCGCGCCGTGGCCCAACGCGATCCGGAGCTGGCAAAGTCAAATGGCGGGGGCTGCAACGCGATCCTCTCGCGCACGCCGATCGCCGAGCACGCCGCGCTGCGCATGCGAGCGTGGCCGGAGCGTCGTGTCGCGCAGCTCGCGCGCCTGCAGGACGGCACGTGCGTGGCGAACTTTCACGCCAGCGCACGCGTGCCGCTGGCCGAGGACGAGCTGCGACGGCTGTGGCGGCGCGCGCTGGACTGGGCAGGTGCAGACCCATTGGTACTCGGCGGCGACCTCAACCTGCGCGCGCCGCTGGCGCCGCATCGGGCGATCGCCCACGTCGCCGCCCGCGACGTCGACCACATCTTCCTGAGCGGCCTCGTTTCGGGCGCCGGGGCGGAGGTGCTCGACCGGCACGTCCTCGTGGACGGGGCTTCGGTAGAGCTGTCCGATCACCCGCCGCTGCGCGTCCGCGCCGAGCCGGCGCCGGGCGCCCCGCTCGTCCCCCGCGGGTGACAGCCGCGGCGTCGCCCCACTGCATCCTTCTCGCGGCGGGATCGCTCCCCGCCGCGCAGGTCAGTCGCGCAGGTGCTCTTCGTCCGCCTCGCCGTACTCGCCGCCGGTAGCCTCCTCGTCGCCCTCGTTGAAGGCGTCGCGCGAGATCTTCGCCGGCGCGTGCTCGTCGCCGTGGGAGGTGTGTTCGATCAGTTCCTGCTCGGCCAGCTCAAAGCCCTCGGACTGACCCCCGCCGGCCTCCTCCACGGCCTCGCGCTCCTTGTGCCGGCGTTCGCTCAGCTCGCGTAGCGGGTCGGAAGGGAACTCGCCGGCCATCGCGCAACTCTATCCGCTCGCCCGACGTCCGGTCCGCCGATCGTCCAGGCCAAGCCGCGCCGACCAGCGGGCTACTGCGCCAGCTGCACGCGAGCGCTCTGCAGCAGCGTCTCGGTGCTCTTGAGCTCGCCGAGCGCCGCGAGCATCGCGTCGAGCTCGCAGTCGATCTTCGCCGGCCACGGCTTCTGCGGGTGCTCGTCGAGCGTCTTCAAGCCGTTGCCCGTGATCAGCGCGACAACCGTGTCGCCGGCCGCGAAGCGTCCTGCCGCGGCGAGCTTCTCCAGCACGGCGATCGTCGTACCGCCCGCCGGCTCGGTCAGCAGGCCCTCGGTCGCCGCCAGCAGGTCGATGCCCGCGAAGATCTCGGGGTCTGACGCGAATGCGGCCGTGCCGCCCCGTTTGTGCACGGCATCGATCACCAGGTAGCCGTCGCCGGGTGCGCCGATCGCCAGCGAGTGCGCGGCCGTCTCGGGCATCACCGGATGGACCTCGGCCTCCTCGGCGAGGATCGCGCTGGCGATCGGATTGCAGCCGCTCGGCTGGGCGATGTGGATCCTCGTCCGCTCGGTCTCTGAGAGCCCGAGCAGCTGCAGCTCGATCAGTCCCTTGTGCATGCGCGAGGACAGAGTGCCCCCCGCCGCCGGGCTGACGATGTGGTCGGGCGCCTCCCAGTCGAACTGCTCGACGATCTCAAACGCCGCCGTCTTGGCGCCCTCGGCGTAGAACGGGCGCAGCGTGATGTTCGCGAAGTCCATGCCCGTCGCTTCGGCGACCTCGCGGCAACGGCGGTTGGCCTCGTCGTAGTTGCCCTGCACCTGCACCACCTTCGCGCCCAGCGCCATGCACACGCGCGCCTTCATCTCCTCCAGCCGGTTGGGGTAGAAGACGAACGCGTCGACGCCCGCCTTGGCGGCGAACGAGGCGACAGCCGTGCCGACGTTGCCGGTCGATACGCAGCCGATCTCCGTCTTGCCGCGCTCGAGCAGCCGCGCGACCGACATCGAGACGACGCGGTCCTTGTAGGAGAGGCTCGGACGGTTGCTCGAGTCGTCCTTGAGGTACAGGTTGGCAATGCCCAGCTCGGCGCCCAGGCGCTCGGCGCGAATCAGCGGCGTGTAGCCGGAGTGCTGGCCAACCCGCGCCTGCGCGGCGGCGTCGACGATCGGCAGCAGCTCCTCGAAGTGCCAGATGTTCTGCGGGCGCTCAGAGGTCGGGAAGTCCCTGAAGTGACTGGCGGCGAGCTCGTAGTCATAGACGATGTCCAGCCCCTTGCCGCAGTCCGGGCAGGAGAACACGGTTGACTCCAGCGGATAGCTGTTCTCGCAACGGTGGCAGACCAGCTCCGTCGCACAGGAGCGCGTGCGCTGCCGGGACCCCTGAGCAGGGCTCTCTACGGTCTGCGGGCTCATGCGACTGCCTGCAACGATACGCCTGGCCACGGCGTCTGTGGGCCGCTCTCGTCATTGCCGAGGGCCAGCCACAGCTCCTCGGCCATGTGCGGCGCGAACGGACCGAGCAGCTGCGCCAGCAGCGCCAGCGCCTCCAGCAGCGCATCGCTGTCGGCCCGGCTGAGCGCGCCCTGGCGCGCGACCACGCGCTTGTCGAAGTCCTTGATCCGGTCAAACAGGCGCATCACGTTGCGCACGGCGCTGTGCATCTCCAAGCCCTCTAGATCCTCGGTGATCTTCTCCGCCCCCTTCTCACACCACTGTGACAGTTTCAGGCGCAGGTGCTCGCTGGTGTCTGTCAGCGGCGCCGCGTCGGCGCCCTCGCCCGGCTCGCCCGCCGCGAGCTGCTCGGCCGCGGCGATCCGCGCCTGCGAGAACTCCCACACCTGCGTCAGGAACCTGTGCGCGCGCAGGACCGCCGAGTCGCTCCAGTTGAGCGTCTTCTGCGGACGGGCTGCATAGAGCACGGCCAGGCGCACCGTGTCGGCGCCGTAGCGCTCGACCAGCGCGTCGGGGTCGACGACGTTGCCGAGGTGCTTGCTCATCTTGCGACCGTCGCTGATCACCATCTCGTGGAACAGGCAGCCGGCGAACGGCTCGCCGTCGGCAAGGAACGCCAGGGGGCCGAGATCGCGCAGCGCCTTGGTGACGATCCGCTGGTCGAACACGAAGTTGCCACTGTCAGAGCCGGCGACGACGCGCTCGGACGGCAGCCAGTGGCGCAGGTCTCCGAGCGCGAGGATCTCCTCGAGCGTCTCCTCGCGCGACTCCGGCGGGACTGCCACGGGGACCCACAGCCACAGCGCGTCGAAGTGGCAGTCCAGCGTGTCCGTCTCGCGCTCGGCCGGGCCGCCGCAAAGCGGGCATGTCGTGTGCACGAACTCGCTCAGCTCGGCCAGCGGGTTGCCGGCGCCGGTCGGAGTGATGTCCAGCGGCAGCAGCACCGGCAGCTGCTCCTTGGGCACCGGCACCGCGCCGTGCGTCTCGCAGTAGACGATCGGGATCGGCGTGCCCCACGAGCGCTGGCGCGAGATCGAGAAGTCGTCGGCCTTGTAGCGGACAGCCGGGCGCGGCGGTGAAACCGCTCCGGCGCCCGCGCTCGCATCGACGACCGCGGTGCCGCGCGAGGCCGTCAGCAGCTCGGGCAGGCGCTCGGCGATCACCTCGTCGGTACGGTCGTGCTCGGGGATGCCCAACACGGCGGTCGCGCCGAAGCGACCGTCCACGGCCGGCGAGATCAGCACCGGCAGCCAACCGTCCCCCGCGGGTGCGGGCAGCGAACGGCCGGTGTCGATCAGCGCGATCGATCGCGCGTCGCGCGAGCTTCGCTCCAGCCCGCCCGAGCGCAGCTCCTCCAGGCGCTCGCGCACGCCGGCGTCAGACGCCCAGGCGTCGATCTCCGGGTGCTTGGGCGAGATCAGCACGAAGCGCGCCAGCTCCAGCGCGTCGGCGTGCGGCGTGAACACCGTCAGCGCCGGTCCGCCGGCTCCCGCGCTCAGGTCCGCCTCGACCCCGTCGACACGGCCGAGCACGAAGCGCTGGCTGGCCAGCGCAACCTCGTCCCAGCGCCCGCCGGCGGCCAGCTCGTCCAGGCGCTGGTCGTTCTCCTGCGTGTAGGCGCTGATGCGCAGGTACCACGTCGGGCGCTCGATCAGGCGCACGGGGTTGTGGCAGCGCCAGCACAGGCCATCCTCGACCTGGATCGTCGCAAGCGTCGTCTGGCAGGTGTCGCACCAGTCGACGTTGCCCGTGCCCCGGTAGACCAGGCCGGCCTCCAACAGACTGAGAAAAAGCCACTGCGACCAGCGGTACATCACCGGGTCCGAGCTCATGAACGCGCGCTCCCAGTCAAACGAGAATCCCAGCCGCTGCAGTTGCCCGGTCATGTGCTCGGCGCAGCGCGTCACCCACTCGCTCGGCGGGACGCCGCCGGCGATCGCACCGAGCTCTGCGGGCAGGCCGAAGGCATCAAAACCGAAAGCGAACAGGACACGATCTCCGCGCGCTCGCCGAAAGCGCGCATAGGCGTCCCCGATGGAATAGCTGCGCACGTGGCCCATGTGCACGTTGCCCGACGTAAAGGGCGCAGACGGCTTGATGTACAGGTGCGGCTGGTCGTCGAGGACGGCCGGCGTGCGCGCGGCATCGCGCTCGCGCCAGGCCGCCTGTCGGCGGGCCTCGATCGCATGCGCGTCGTAGGTGATCTTCGCCCCCTCGCTCATGTAGACGAGGATATCCAAGGGCATCGCAGGCGACCCGCCGTTGCTATCCTCAAATCCAGTTGGCTGACGTCCGCGACACCAGGGTTACGGCGCCCCGCCGACGCCACTTTGGCCCCGCCCCAAGCGGGGTCTTCTCGTCCGGACTGACTGCGAGGATTCAGCGATGGAGATAGAGATCGGACGCGGCAAGAAGGCCCGTCAGGCATACGGCTTCGACGACATCGCGATCGTGCCCTCACGGCGCACCCGCGACCCCGACGACATCGACATCTCTTGGAAGCTCGGCCCCTACCAGTTCGAGCTGCCGATGCTCGCCTCGGCGATGGACGGCGTCGTATCCCCGCGCACCGCGGGCATCATCGGCGGCCTCGGCGGCCTCGCCGTGCTCAACCTCGAGGGCATCTTCACCCGCTATGAGGACGCCGAGGAGCAGCTCGAGCGGATCGCGCTGCTGCCCAAGGAGCTCGCCACCCGCGAGATGCAGGAGATCTACTCAGAGCCCGTCAAGCCCGAGCTGATCGCCCAGCGGATCTCCGAAATCAAGGAGCAGAAAGTCGTCGTCGCGGCGTCGCTGACGCCGCAGCGGGTGCTCAAATACCACGAGATCGCGATGGAGGCCGGACTGGACGTGCTCGTCATCCAGGGCACGGTCGTCTCCGGCGAACACGTCTCGACCGTCTCCGAGCCGCTGAACCTGAAGGAGTTCATCCCCTCGCTCGACGTTCCCGTCGTGGTCGGCGGCTGCGCCTCCTACCACACCGGGCTGCACCTGATGCGCACCGGCGCCGCCGGCGTGCTAGTCGGCGTCGGTCCCGGCGCGGCTTGCACCACGCGCGGCGTGCTCGGCATCGGCGTCCCGCAGGCGACCGCGATCGCCGACGTCGCGCATGCCCGGTCGACGCACATGCTCGAGACGGGCGAGTACAGCCAGGTGATCGCCGACGGCGGCATGCGCAACGGCGGCGACGTGTCCAAGGCGATCGCGCTCGGCGCGGACGCCGTGATGATCGGGTCGCCGCTCGCGCGCGCCTACGAGGCGCCGGGTCGGGGCTTTCACTGGGGCATGGCGACATTCCACCCGAGCCTCCCGCGCGGCGCTCGCGTGGCGACGCACCAGAACGGCACGCTTGAGGAGATCCTCACCGGCCCGGCTCGCGAGAACGACGGCACCTTCAACCTGTTCGGCGGGCTGCGTACGTCGATGGCCACATGCGGGCACAAGGACCTGGCGGAGTTCAACCGCGCGGAGGTCGTGATCGCGCCGGCCCTGCAGACCGAGGGCAAGTCGCTTCAGCGCGACCAGGGAGTCGGCATGGGCGCCACCAATGGAAAGGCTGCAGCCCTAGTCGATGGCTGAGACCGCGGTCACGGCGCCCGATTCGGACGCCGTGGAGGCGGGCACCGTCGACGTGGGCACCGAGCAGGTCGTCGTGCTCGACTACGGCGGGCAGTACAGCCAGCTGATCGCGCGCAGGCTGCGCGAGTGCGGCGTGTTCAGCGAGCTGCTGCCGCACCATGTGCCGCTGGAGGACGTCGCCAGGCGCAAACCGCGCGGGATCGTCTTGTCCGGCGGGCCGGCGTCGGTATACGCCGAGGGCGCGCCGCGACTGGACCGCGAGCTGCTCGCGCTGGGCGTGCCCGTGATGGGCATCTGCTATGGCATGCAGCTGCTCGTCCACGAGCTCGGCGGACGCGTCGAGCAGGCCGAGGTCGGCGAGTTCGGCCGCTCTGACCTGCACGTCTCAGAGCCGGGCGTGCTGCTGCGCGACATGCCCGCCGAGCAGACCTGCTGGATGTCCCACCGCGACACCGTCTTTGAGCCGCCCCCCGGTTTCACCGCGCTGGCCTCCTCGAGCTCCTCGCCGGTCGCCGCCGTCGAGGACACGGCGCGCGGCATCTACGGCATCCAGTTTCACCCCGAGGTCGTGCACACTCCTTACGGCCAGGAGATCCTCACGCGCTTCCTCACGGAGGTCTGCGGCTGCGAGCAGACCTGGTCGCCGGCGTCGATCGTCGAGGACCAGATCCGCCGGATCCGCGCGCAGGTGGGCGACGCGAACGTCATCTGCGGGCTCTCCGGCGGCGTCGATTCCTCGGTGGCCGCGCTGCTCGTCCACCGCGCCATCGGCGACCAGCTCACCTGCGTGTTCGTCGATCACGGCCTGATGCGCAAGGACGAGGGCGAGCAGGTGATCAGCGCCTTCCGCGACACCTTCAAGGTGCCGCTCGTGGCAGTCGACGCGGAGGCGCGCTTTCTGGAGAAGCTCAAAGGCGTCACCGAGCCCGAGGCCAAGCGCAAGGCGATCGGCGCGGAGTTCATCCGGGTGTTCGAGGAGGAGGCCGCGCGGCTCGCCGGTCCCGATGGCGAGCCGATCGGCGATCAGCCGGCGCGCTTTCTCGTGCAGGGGACGCTGTACTCCGATGTGATCGAGTCCGGCGGCGGCACCGGCGCGGCGACGATCAAGTCCCATCACAACGTCGGCGGGCTGCCCGACGACCTGAAGTTCGAGCTCATCGAGCCGCTGCGCGCGCTGTTCAAGGACGAGGTGCGCGCCGTCGGCGCCGAGCTCGGGCTGCCCGAGCGCCTGGTCTGGCGCCAGCCGTTTCCCGGCCCAGGGCTGGCGATCCGCGTGGTCGGCGGCGAAGCGACCAAAGAGCGCCTGAACGTGCTGCGCGAGGCCGACCACATCCTGCAGGAGGAGATCCGCAACGCCGGGCTCTACCGCGAGCTCTGGCAGTCCTTCTGCGTGCTTCCAGACGTCCGCACCGTGGGTGTGCAGGGAGACGAGCGCACCTACGGCTACGTGGTCGTACTGCGCGCGGTCACCTGCGACGACGCGATGACAGCCGATTGGGCCAGGCTCCCGTATGACTTGCTGGAGGCCATCGCCTCGCGCATGATCAACGAGCTGCGCGAGGTCAACCGGGTGGTCTTGGACATCACGTCCAAGCCTCCTGGCACGATCGAGTGGGAGTGACTCCGGCGTAGTCGGCGGAAGCGGCCGAGTTCGCCTATGATGTCCACTTCGCCGCGCAGCCGATCGACGATCGGGGCGTGGCCTTTTTCACGCGATGGCACCCTCGACAAGAACCTACGTAGCGAAGCCGACCGACCGCGAGCGCAACTGGCTGGTCGTCGACGCCAACGGCAAGACGCTCGGGCGCATGGCCACGCAGATCGCCGATGTCCTGCGCGGCAAGCGCAAGCCGGTGTACACCCCGCACGTCGACACCGGCGACTTCGTCGTGGTCGTCAACGCCGAGAAGATCCACGTGACCGGCAACAAGCGCGCCGACAAGCGCTACTACCGCCACTCGGGCTACCCGGGCGGCCTGCGCTCGCGCACGTTCGAGGAGATGCAGGCACGTCGCCCGGAGGAGATCATCAGGCTGGCCGTCAAAGGCATGATGCCGCGCAACCGCCTCGCGCGAAAGCAGCTGACGAAGCTGAAGATCTATGCCGGGCCCGAGCACCCGCACGTCGCCCAGAACCCGCAGCCTTTGGACCTTCGCGAGGCGGGAAGCCCACCGTCCACATCAGAGCGCGGAGCCGGAGGCGCCGCGGAGGAGACCAAATGATGGCCGACGAGGACACGCCCGACACGCCCGCCGACGCTGACACGCCCGCCGAGGAGACCGTCCAACACGCGGTGCCCAGCGAGGAGGCCAGAGAGATCGCCGGCTCAGTCGAGGACGCGGCGCTGGAGGCCGCCGAGGAGGCGCTGGAGGCCGGCGGCGAGACGCCGCCCGAGCCGCCCACGGTCGAGCCGGGCGGCGAGGGCCACGCCGTGCCGAGCGAGGATGCGCTGGAGATCGCCGGCGTCGCCGAGGACGCTCCGCTGGAGGCGCTGCAGGAGGCCGAGGACAAGGTCGCGATCGAGGCCGCCGTCGACGAGGATGCCGGGGACGCAGACGGCGGCGAGCCCGAGGCCAAGCCGACTGCAAAACCGTCTGTGCCCGGAGCCCACCTGGAGGTCGACATCGTTCCCGAGGGCGCCGACCCGCTGGGCCGTGAGCAGCAGGGCTACGAGGACCCCTACGCCGTCGATGGCGACGAGGGCGAGCCGGCGCCGGTCGCCGAGGGCGACGAGCAGGGCGAGGAGGCGCTCAGCGAGCCGATCGCCACGGCCGCGATCGACCTGGCCGCCGACGCCCGCTACCGCGCGACCGGAAAGCGCAAGACGGCGATCGCTCGCGTGACGCTGAAGCCCGGCAAGGGCACGTACCTGATCAACGGGCGCACGCTCGAGCAGCACTTCCCGCGCGACACGCTGCAGCGCAACATCCGTCAGCCCTTGGAGACCGTCGGTTACCAGGAGAAGATGGACGTCGTCGCGCGGCTGCACGGCGGCGGCATCTCCGCGCAGGCCGGCGCACTGCGCCACGGGGTCTCGCGGGCGTTGCTGGAGGCCGACCCGAATCTCCGCGGCGAGCTCAAGCGCAGGGGCTTTCTGACGCGCGACTCGCGCGCCAAGGAGCGCAAGAAGGCCGGCCTGAAGAAGGCCCGTAAGAAGCCACAGTTCTCCAAGCGCTAGAGCCGTCCCGCAGGGGG
This sequence comes from Solirubrobacteraceae bacterium, assembly GCA_034664965.1. Taxonomy (GTDB): domain Bacteria; phylum Actinomycetota; class Thermoleophilia; order Solirubrobacterales; family Solirubrobacteraceae; genus Palsa-744. The sequence continues at coordinate 9,591 of JAXDGQ010000215.1, forward strand.
GGAGCATGACCCGCAAGCTGTTCGGGACCGATGGCGTTCGCGGACTCGTCGGCGAGTTCCTCAGCGCCGACCTCGCCCTCGCGCTCGCGCGCGCCGCGACCGAGCAGACCGGCGCCGAGCGTCCGCAGGTGCTGATCGTGCGGGACACGCGCGAGTCAGGCGAGATGCTGCAGGCGGCGGTCGCCGCCGGGGTCAGCGCAGCGGGCGGCGATGCGCTGCTGGGCGGCGTGCTGCCAACGCCCGCAGCGCCGCTGCTGATCGGCCGTTACGGCTTCGATCTGGCGGTCGTCCTGTCGGCCTCGCACAACCCCTTCCACGACAACGGCATCAAGTTCTTCGCCGCCGACGGCTACAAGCTCTCCGACGAGACAGAGCGGGCGATCGAGCAGGCGCTCGAGCGCGAGGACGTCCCCGCGGGTGGGTCGATCGGGCGCGTGCGCGATCTGCGCGGCGCCCCGGAGGACTACCTGCGCGAGCTGCACACTCGCTTCGCCGAGCTCGATCTGAGCGGCGTGGACGTGCTGCTGGACTGCGCCAACGGCGCCACGTTCCAGGTCGCCCCGGAGATCTTCCGCAGGCT
>JAXDGQ010000216.1:0-2840 GCA_034664965.1 Solirubrobacteraceae bacterium
TCGGCCAACCCGTCCGGGAGAGCCTCGCCGCGCAGCTTCGCCAGCTCGCTCGCGCCGAGCGACGGGGCGAACGGCCCGACGAGCGCGATCTCCTCGCCGGCATGGCGAAAGCCCAGGCGCCCGGCCAAGCGGGCGTCAGGCAGGCGCCCGACCATGCCGATCACCGGCGTCGGATAGATCGGACCGGTGGCGCCCTCGTTGTAAAGCGAGACGTTGCCGCCGACGATCGGCGCGTCGAGCGCGCGGCAGGCGTCGCCGAGGCCGCGCACCGCTTCGGTGAGCTGCCAGGCGATGTGCGGCTTCTCGGGGTTGCCGAAGTTGAGGTTGTTCGTCGTGCCCAGCGGCTCGGCGCCGGCGCAGGCGAGGTTCGCCGCGCACTCGAGCACCGTCGCCACAGTCCCGCGATACGGGTCGGCCGCCACGCGACGCCCGTTGCAGTCGATGCTCACCGCCAGCGCGCTGCCGTCGCCGAGCGCGAGCACGGCGGCGTCGGCCTGCTCGGGCCGGCGCACCGTGCGCGATTGCACGATCGCGTCGTACTGCTCGAACAGCGGCCGGCGCGAAGCGATGTTCGGGCTGCCCAGCAGCGCGAGCAGCGTCTGCTCGAGGGTCGCGTCCGCCGCCAGCGTCGCGACGGGCGCCGGATAGACGGGTTCCGAGGGCTTGCGCGGGCTCAGGTCATACAGCGGACAGTCGTCGACGAGCGCGCGCACGGGCATGTCGCCGACGAGCGCCCGCCCGGCGAACACGCGCACGCGACCGGTGCCGGTGACCGTGCCGATCGCCGCGCCGCCGACCTCCCACTTCTCACACAGCGCCAGCACCGCGTCGAGCTTCGCGGGCTCCACCACGCACAGCATCCGCTCCTGGGACTCGGAGACCATCACCTCAAACGGCTCCATGTCGCCCTCGCGCAGCGGCACGCGCTCGACGTCGATCTCGATGCCCACCCCGCCCTTGGAGGCCATCTCGGCCTCCGACGAGGTCAGCCCCGCCGCGCCGAGGTCCTGCAGCGAGACCAGCAGGTCGCGCGCCAGCAGCTCCAGCGAGCACTCCAGCAGCTTCTTCTCCTCGAACGGATCGCCGACCTGCACGGTCGGGCGCTTGTCCGAGTCGCTGCCCGCGCTCGTGTCGCCGGCCTCCAGCTCGGCCGAGGCGAGCACGGACGCGCCGCCGATCCCGTCGCGCCCGGTCGAGGCCCCGAACAGCACGAGCAGGTTGCCCTCGCCGGCCGCGGCGCTGCGCACCAGGCGCGCGCGCTCGGCCAGCCCGAGGGCCATCGCGTTGACCAGGCAGTTGTGCTCGTAGGGGCCCTCGAAGTACACCTCGCCGCCGACCGTCGGCACGCCGATCGAATTGCCGTAGTGCCCGATCCCCGACACCGCCCCGTCGAGCAGGTAGCGCGTGCGCGTGCCCGACTCGCCGGCCGGCTCGCCGAAGCGCAGCGAGTCCAGCACGGCGATCGGCCGCGCGCCGATCGCGAAGATGTCGCGCAGGATCCCCCCCACGCCCGTCGCCGCACCCTGGAACGGCTCCACCGCGCTCGGGTGGTTGTGCGACTCGACCTTGAACGCGCACGCCAGGCCGCCCCCCACGTCCACCGCGCCGGCATTCTCGCCCGGCCCCATCACCACGTGGCGGCCCTCCGTCGGCAGCGTGCGCAGGAGCTTCTTGGAGTGCTTGTAGGCGCAGTGCTCGCTCCACAGCAGCGAGTACATCGCCAGCTCGAGCACGTTCGGCGGGCCGCCCTGCTTCTCGCACACCAGCTCGTACTCCCGCGCGGTCAGTCCGAGCGCGAGCGCATCCTGCAGGGTCGGCAGCGTCGAGGCGGGGGCCGCGGACATCACGCGGAGGGGAGCAGGCTCGTGCGTCGGATTACAGACTGCGTATAACCATGGCTATACGCGGTGCACGAGTGCAACATCACATTGCGCCCCCGGTGAATACCATCGCTATCAAAACTATTAATCATTAATATTAATTCTGTTCGATGTAGCTACGCCTGTCTATACCGCGGCTCCATCGATGGCCAGGCGCATCGACTGAAAGATCTTCAGGCCGTCGGTCGAGCCGCCCGTCGGCTCATCGACGGCGTGCTCCGGGTGGGGCATCAAGCCGAACACGTTGCCCGCCGCGTTGCACACCCCCGCGATGTCCGCCAGCGAGCCGTTGAAGTTCTGCCCGGCTGTGTAGCGCAGCAGCACCTGGCCGCCGTCGTGCATCGCGCTCAGCGTCGGCTCGTCGGCGTAGTAGCGCCCCCACGCATGCTTGGCGGGGATGCTCAGGCGCTCGCCCTGCGCGCATGCGCGCGTGAACATCGTCTCGGCGTTGACCACCTCGAGCTCGAGCTGGCGGAAGGTGAAGCGGCGGTTGGCGTTGACCAGCAGCGCCCCCGGCAGCAGGCGCGCCTCGCAGAGCACCTGAAAGCCGTTGCAGATCCCCAGCACAGGGCCGCCTTCGCGCGCGAACTCGGTCACCGACTCCATCGCCGGCGCAAAGCGCGCGATCGCCCCGGCGCGCAGGTAGTCGCCGTAGGAGAAGCCGCCGGGAACGATGATCGCGTCGGCGCCTCGCAGGTCGCGGTCGCCATGCCAGATCAGCTCGGCCTCGCCTACATGCTCGGCGGCCGCCAGCGCGTCCACCTCGTCGCAGGAGCCGGGGAACTGGAGTACGCCGAACCTCACCGCGCGTCAGCCGCTGCCATCGAGCAGCTGTACCTCGTAGTCCTCGACGAGCGGGTTGGCCAGCAGCTCGTCGCACATCGGCGCCAGCTGGCCGGCGTCCTCGATGTCGAGCTCGACGAGGCGTCCGATGTGCACGTTGGCCACGCCGCTGAAGCC
>JAXDGQ010000217.1:0-10472 GCA_034664965.1 Solirubrobacteraceae bacterium
CCCGAACGGCCAGGCCCCCGCCGAAACGGGGCACCTGGCTCTACAGCGGAGGGGGGGAGATTCGAACTCCCGGTACGCCAATAAGACGCACAACGGTTTTCGAGACCGCCGCATTCAACCGCTCTGCCACCCCTCCTTGGGGGCTCCCAAGGCTAGATGATCTTGGCGCCGGGCCGGCGCGCGGCGCGGCCGACCGCGCGCATGGGCGCGCCGCGGCGCGCGAGGGCGCGGCGGACTAGCGCCGCGAGGCGAAGAACCCGCTGAGCAGCCCGCCGCACTCATCCGCGAGCAGGCCCGGCGCCAGCGTCGGGTGGTGGTTAAGCCGGGGCTCGGATAGGACGTCGAGGACGCTGCCGCACGCGCCCGCCTTGGGATCGCTTGCCCCATACACGACCCGTGCCACGCGCGCGAGCACGAGCGCGCCCGCGCACATCGCGCACGGCTCCAGCGTGACGTAGATCGCCGCGTCCACGAGCCGCCAGCTGCTCGCCGCCCGGCTGGCCTCTCGCAGAGCCAGGATCTCGGCGTGGGCGGTCGGATCCTGGCGCAGCTCTCGCTCGTTGTGCGCCGCCGCGACGATCTCCCCATCCGCCACCACGACAGCGCCGATCGGTACATCATCATGAGTCAACGCTCGCTCGGCCTCGCGAAGGGCCAGGCGCATGAAGTATTCGTCGCGTGGGAAAAAGCGCCCGTTCATCGTCTCTCCGCAGCCAGCACCAGCGCCTGCCGCCTACTCGGCCACGGCACGCCATCATTACCAAATCAGCCATGCCCTCCCGCCCCGGCCTCCCATTCCCGCTTCGATGGACACGTCCGCTGCTGGTCACGGTCGTCTGCTGCATGGCTCTTGCGACGATGCCCGCCCTGGCCGCCGGCGCCGCGCCGCCGAGCACCTACGCCCGTAGTCAGATCCTCGTCCGCTACGCGGCGGGTACGGCGCCGCGGCCGCGCCAGGGGCTGGCGCGCGCCGCCGCCGCCGGCGACCCGGTCCTCGCCGCTGCGCACACCCGGCTGTTGCGCCTCACCCGTGGCGCCAGCGTAGCTTCGGCGCTTCGCCGCCTGCGCGCTCGACCGGGTGTCGTGTGGGCCGTGCCGAACTACATCGCCCACGCATCAGCGCAGCTGATCCCCAACGACCCGGGCGAGGTCGGCGCCCCCGGAGGCTGGGCGCAGCTGCAGTGGAACTTCGCCGGGGCATTCGGCGTGAACGCGCCGGCCGCATGGGGAAATGTCGCGGCCGATGGGGCTCCGGGGGGCAAGGGCGTCGTCGTCGCCGTGCTCGACACCGGGGTCGCTTTTGCCAATCACGGCAAGTTCCGGCGCTCGCCCGATGTCTCGCGTTTCGGCTTCGTTGGCGGATACGACTTCATCGCGCACAACCACTTCCCCGACGACCGCAACGGCCACGGCACGTTCGTCGCGGGAACGATCGCCCAGGCGACGAACAACCGCTACGGGCTCACCGGCCTGGCCTTCGCGGCTCGGATCATGCCCATCCGCGTGCTCAACACTCAGGGCGAAGGCGAAGCGTCGACGATCGCCGAAGGCGTGCGTTTCGCGACCAAGCATGGTGCGCGGGTGATCAACCTCAGCCTCGAGTTCTCGAGCAACGTGACCGCGTCAGACATTCCCGAGCTGATCGAAGCCCTGCAATACGCCCGCCGCCGCGGAGTGCTCGTGGTCGCCGCCGCCGGCAACGAGGCTCACAGCGCGATCGCCTACCCCGCGCGCTCGCGTGACGTGATCGCGGTGGGCGCGAGCACCGAACATGGCTGTCTCGCGGACTACTCCAACGACGGGAGCGGTCTCACGCTGGTGGCGCCCGGTGGCGGCGCCGACGCGAATCTCCCCGGCGACCCGAACTGCCACGCCGACCAGCCCGCCGGCCGGGACATCTACCAGGTGACGTTCACGGGATCCTCCACCCGCCGCTTCGGCATACCGGCCGGTTACGAAGGCACGTCGATGGCCGCTCCCCATGTCGCGGCCACAGCGGCGCTGGTCATCGCCAGCGGAGTGCTCGGGCGCCATCCCACGCCTGCGCAGATCACGGCCAGGTTGCGCGCGACCGCTCGCAAACTCGGCGGCGGTGGCGACGAACGCCTCTACGGCGCGGGGCTGATCGATGCGGCAGCCGCAACCGCTCCCGGTGGTCCCGGAGCGGTCCCCCGCTAACCGAGACGCGACGGGTGTCATCGCTCGCTCCGCACAACGCTGCGGTTCCACAGAGCTGTGACCTCGCGATAGTCGGCGGCGGCATCGTAGGGCTCGCGGTCGCGCGCGATCTGCTCATGCGCAACCCGCGAGCCTCACTCTGCGTGCTCGAGCGCGAGAGCGATGTCGCCACGCATCAGACCGGCCACAGCTCAGGCGTGATACATGCCGGGATCTACTATCGGCCGGGCTCTTTGAAGGCGCGCCTTTGCGTTCAGGGCGCGCGCGAGCTCTTCGACTACTGCGATCAGCGCGGCATCGCCAGCGAGGCCTGCGGCAAGGTGATCCTCGCCACCGACGCATCTGAGCTGCACCGCTTGGAGGAGCTCGAGCGCCGGGGCAAGGCCAACGGCGTACCCGGCCTGCGTCAGATCGACGCGACGAGGGTCGCCGAGATCGAGCCGCATGCGCGAGCGATCGCCGCCCTGCATTCTCCGCATACCGGCATCTGCGACTTCCCGGCGGTCGCCCGTTCGTTCGCGCAGGACGTACGCGAGGCGGGCGGGACGATCGCCACGAACTGCGAGGTCAAGGACGTGGAAGTCAGGACGCGCTCGCTGCGTCTGGTGCACGCGCGCGGAACGCTCCAGGCGGGCCACGCGATCTTCTGCGCAGGTGCCTGGGCCGACCGTCTGGCGGTCGCCGCGGGTGCCGGCCCCGACCCGCGGATCGTGCCCTTCCGGGGCGCCTACCTGCGGCTGGTGCCTGGGCGCAGACACCTCGTGCGGTCGCTGATCTACCCCGTCCCCGACCCCTCGCTGCCGTTTCTCGGCGTTCACCTCACCAGGCACATCGACGGCGACGTGCTGATCGGCCCATCCGCGCTGATCGCCGGTGCTCGCGATGCCTACCGCCTCGCCGACGTGCGACGGGCGGACGCGATCGAGACCCTCACCTGGCCCGGTACCTGGAGGATGTTCGGGCGGCTCTGGCCCGCCGGGGTGACCGAGCTGCGTCGCGCCCTGCAGCGCTCCGCGCTGGTTGGCGCCGCCGCCCGGTATGTGCCCGAGCTCTCACCTCAGGACGTGGAGACCTCGTTCTCCGGGGTGCGCGCACAGGCGCTCGGACGCGATGGGCGCTTGATCGACGACTTCGCATTCTCGGTCACCGAGCGAGCCCTGCACGTGCGCAATGCGCCCTCCCCGGCGGCGACCGCCTCACTTGCAATCGCCCGGCACGTGACCGATCTCGCCCAGCCGCTGTTCGGCCTCGATCACTGATCGGCGGCCCGCTGCGGGGCGGCTAGCCCTCCGTGGCGCGCCTCAGCGCGAGCCGGCCGACCGCGTCCGCGACGCCTTCCCGGGCGCTCGGAAACCGGGGTCGCCAGCCCAGCTCCCGCTTGATCCTGGCGTTGGAAGAGCGCGCCGAGCGGACAACCGCGGCGACGGCATTTCCACCGGCCGCCAGGCGCGCGAGCGCAGACGGGATGCGCCGCGGCGGACCCACGCCGAGCTCCTGGGCGCTGAGGGCCATGAAGTCATAGAAGGTGATCGGCTCGTCATCGACCACGTGGTAGATCGGGCTCGGGGTCGCGTGCTCGGCGACGAGCACGAGCGCGGCGACGACATCGTCCACGTGCACGACGTCCCACAGGTTCTCGCCGCGCCCGATCACGGCGAAACGCCCTGGCTGGAGCAGGCGCGGGAGGAGCTCGTCCGCATACCAGCCGCCCGGCCCGTACACGTGCGAGGGTCGCACTACGACGGCGGGCAGCCCAGAGTCGAGCGCCAGGCGCTCGCCAGCTTGCTTGGACCGCCCGTAGCTGGTCTTCACCGGCAGGGGCGTCTCCTCGGTCAGCATGGCGCCGCGCGCGTCGCCGGTCACCACGGTCGAGGCGAACACGAAGCGCGGGCCGGACGATCCGTCCGGCCCGGCGGAGCCCCGGCAGGCCTCGAGCAGACGCGCGGTGCCCGCCACGTTCACCTCGGCGATCCTTCGGTCATTGCGCTGCGAGGCGATCTCGGCTGCGAGGTGAACCACGCAGTCGGGGCGCTCAGCGGCCAAAATGGCGGCCAGACGTGCCCCGTCGGTGAGGTCGCCACGCAGCGGGCGCGTGCCTTGGGGCTCCGAGCCGCTGCGGCGCACCAGCGCGCCGACCTCGTGCCCGAGCTCGAGCAGCCGAGCGCTCAGCGCTCGCCCGACGAAACCACTTGCGCCGGTGACCAAAAAGCGCATCTGCAGGTCAGCCTACTGCGTGGCGGGTAACCGGTCGGCGCCGAGTATCGTGCGTCCACATGGACTGCCCTTCGATCCGCCGCCGGGTAGCCCGCCGCGAAGGTGAAACGTAAGCGGGGGATCGATGATCGACCTGCACTGTCACATCCTGCCGGGGTTGGATGACGGGCCCGCGACGATGGCCGAGGCGCTTGCCATGGCGAGCATGGCAGCCGCTTCGGGGACCACCACCGTCGTTGCCACCCCCCACATCGATGGGCGGTGGGGGGTTCGCCCGAGCGAGCTGTCACGGCGAGTAGCGCTGCTCGAAGATGCGCTCAGCAGCGAGGGAATCCCGTTGGCCGTCCGCCCGGGCGGCGAGATCGACATCTCCCGCTTTGCCGATCTCCGGCCCGAGGATCTCGATCGGCTGCGCCTCGGTGGCGGCCCGTGCCTGCTGCTGGAGAGTCCCCTCAGTCCAGCCGCGGGGGACTCCGACATGCTCCTGTTGAGGATCCGTGCCCGCGGTGAGCAGATCCTCCTCGCCCACCCCGAGCGCTGCCCGCTGTTTCAGCGCGAGCCAGAGCGCCTGGTTCGGCTGGTCGACGCCGGCGTGCTGTGCTCCATCAGCACGGGCTCGCTACGCGGTCAATTCGGCGAGCAGGTGCGCGGTTTCACCATCGATCTCCTGCGCGCGGGGCTCGTGCACGATCTCGCCTCCGATGCCCATGACGATTGGCGCCGTCCGCCCCCGCTGGGCGATTCCCTGAGCGAGGTCGAGGCGGAGATCCCGGGAATCAGCGGTCAGGCTGATTGGCTGACCCGTCTTGCCCCCGCTGCGATCCTCGCGGGTGAGCCGCTGCCGGCACGGCCGGCTCTGCTAGCGCCAGACCCATCTGAGCCCCGCTAGGGCTTCCTGGCATGGACCAGGTAGTGCCAGCCCGTCCACTTCAGCCCGGGTGTCCCCCGGTTCGCCAGATCTTGAAGGCGACCGTTGACGCGAATGCTGCGAGGCTCGTCGAGGAACATCCAGCCCATGAAGGACAGCGGACCGAAGCCGACCGTCCGGCGGCCCAGCGGTCGCAAGGCGCTTTGCACCAGAAGCCGGTCGATCGTGCGTGGATAGTCCAGCCGCGAGCTTGCCGTGCCGCGCCGCCGGCGTAGAGCGACCAGTGCGCGCTTGAGCGGAGACAGGGCGAGCATCGCGCGGGGATCGGTGAAGGACACCAGTCGCGCGCGGTTGTCCGCGGTCAACACGAGCTGGCCTCCAGGACGCAGCACTCGGGCCATCTCGCGCACCGCGCTCTCTGGAGAGTGCAACCAGGGGATCACCCCGACCGCGACGACCAGGTCGAACTCACTCGACCCGAACGGCAGTGCGTGGACGTCCGCCACGGCAACCGTCACACGCTCTGTGAGGCCTCGCTCGGCCGCGCGTCCGGCGGTGGCCTCGACCATCGCCGGGCTGGCGTCGACGGCCTCGACGCGGAAGCCACGTTCCGCCAGCTCCATCGTCAGATGCCCGGCGCCACAACCGATCTCGAGCACCCGGCTCTCGGACCGGAGGGCCGCCGCGTCCACGTAGTCCAGGACCGCGGCCTGACGGTCCTGATAGATCACTCCCTGCAGGCTGTCTCCACGGTAGACTCCGTCCCAGTAGGTCGCAGTGGAGTCGAAGTGCGCGTTGACATGCTGCTGTACCCCGCCCTGCTGAACCTCTGCCTGCGACGAATCCTGTTCCTCATCTTTGCTATTCCGGTGACTCATCATGGCTGATTACAGGGCGGGCAGTTGCGAGCGCTTCTATCGCCTCACCCGACGCCGGAGCGGGGCTGTATGAAGCGTCACATCGGGGCTTTCAGCCGAGTCTACCCGAGGTCTCGGCGCCCTGACGATCCTCTCCGCCGGCACAGCATGCGATGAAGAGGGGCGCCGAGGAGTGGTCGCGTCCACTTGATACGAAAACGCCGGTCGTCATACTCGGTCTGAGCCGTGGTGTGTTTCATCATGGCGTGCTCGGGATCGCCCGCAGCGCCGGTCGGCTGGGAGTTCCCGTACACCGGCTGGGGCGCGAGCGCCGGGCTCCAGCGGCCAGGTCGCGGTACATTCGCGGTTGGGAGGTGATCCCCGAGGCCGCGACGGGCGAGGAGATCTTCCGCACGCTTCGCGAGCTGAGTGACGCGATCGGCCGGAGCATTCTCATACCCGCGGACGACTCGGCAAGTGTCTTCGTGGACGACCACATGGATGCCCTGGAGCCGCACTTTCTGCTGCCTCGTCAACCCCTGGGGCTTGCGCGCGCCCTATCGAGTAAGCAGGGAATGTATGAGCTGTGTCAACAACATGGAGTCCCCACGCCCGCGTCGGTATTCCCTCAGACGGAGGCCGACGTCGTGGATTACGCCGAGGGCCGCGAGTTTCCGATCGTGCTCAAGTGCATCAACGCGGGCGACGCTCCCTCCTCGGCGCCAAGGGTTCTGATCGCTGAGAATCGCGGGGAGCTGCTCGCGGGATACCGCGAGATGGGCACGCCGAATGAGAGCAACGTGATGCTGCAGGAATACATTCCTGGAACTCCGGAAACCGTTTGGATGTTCAACGGCTACTTCGACGGGGCCTCGGAGTGCAGGATTGGCTTCACTGGCAAGAAGATCCGGCAATCCCCGCCTTACACCGGCGCGACGACGCTGGGTGAGTGCGTGGCCAATGAAACGGTGCAGGAGACCACCGTGCGCTTCATGCAGGCCATCGGCTACCGCGGCATCCTCGACATCGGCTATCGCTTCGATGCCCGCGACAGCCAGTACAAGCTGCTCGACGTGAACCCTCGCATCGGCGGCACCTTCCGGCTCTTTGTCGCCGACAACGGGGTGGACGTCCTGCGGGCGCTGTATCTCGATCTCACCGGTCACGACGTGCCGGCCACGACCGCGCCCGACCGGCGACGGTGGATCGTCGAGCCCCTGGATGTGACGTCGTCTGTCGTCTACCGCCGGCGCGGCGATCTCACGCTGGGCGCGTGGTTGCGCTCCTTGCGGGGCGTTCGCGAGGCCGCGTGGTTTGCGCGCGACGATCCCCGCCCGTTTCTCGCCCTGTGGGCAAAGCTGCTGATGGAGCGCATCCGCCGCGGGCCGCGGCGCCAGTGACCGCGGCGCCCGGCGCGGGACGTGCCGTGAGTCTCGGCCCGGGCCGGCGCCTGTCAGCCCAGCGGAGGCAGCGCGCGAACCTCACCCTGCTCGATCGCGAACACGGCGTCGAGATCGTCGACGTGCTCGAGCACGAAGGAGAGGTCGTGCTCCTGCCCGGTGTCACGCAGGTACGCGGCGCTTCTCCCCTCGACGAATGCGTCGTCGGGAGCGTCGCCGAAGCGCTCCATCACCCGCGCGGTCGACGGCCCGATCAGCTCGTAGCCGGCGCTCACGAGAGCCCCAGCTATGCGCGCCGCGCATAGCTGGTCCTCCTCGCGGAACTCGCCCCGGCTGTCGGCGCCCAGGACGACGACATCGCGCCCCTCCGCGGCGAGGTGTCGGGCCTGGGCCTGGGCGTTGCGCAGGCAGCAAACGTAGGTCTGGCCGTGCTGGACGGCCTCCGCGATCAAACGCGTCCCGGAGGTGGAGAGGAGGATGATCGGCCGCGAGGACCGCTCGAGCCCGATCATCTGCGTGGGGCTGTTCTGCATGTCAAAGCCATACGGCTGCACCCCGCCGAGCTCGCCCGCGAGGATCGGCCGGTCGAGATCCGCCGCCAGCCGGACCGAGGCCTCGATCGACCCCGCCGGGAAGACGCGCCGACCGAGAGCGGCGGCCGTAACGGCGGTTGTCGTCGCCCGGATGACGTCCACAGCCACAATCGCGGTGTCCGGTGAGATCGGCTCGAGGTGCTCGTGAAAGCAATCGATCGCTACGGTCGGCATACAGGCTGCTCCGCGGGGCCTCAGGCGTCGGCCGGAGGGCGGGGTCGCAGCTTGACGTTGCCGAAGGCATCGGAGTGCAGCCCCCGACGATAGATCTCGACTCGCAGCACCTCCTCCAGCCTTATGTTGCCGAGTTGCACCTCGGGGCCGAAGTGATCGATCAACGCGAACTGGCTGGCCTTGTTGGGCGCCTCGAACAGCAACAGCTCCAGGCCAAACGCCTCGGCGATGCGATCTGCCTGGCGGCTGTCGAACACGCCCGGGTTCGAGAACAGCCCCACGTCCTCAGCACTCTCGCGGGCCTCGACGACGAGGCGCACGGCGCCCGCCGCCAGCCACCGCTGTCCGGTTGCGATCAGTTCGTCGGTCTGCGCGTCGGTGAAGCGACCGGCGTGCTTCTCGCCGAGCTCGAACTCGACCTCCAACCCACGCTCAGCCGCCTGGCGCACGACGTCCTGAGGAGTCAGGCTCAACTCGGTGAAGCCTTCACCGCACTCGATCCGCGTGAGGCCCACGTCGGCGCAAAGGTCGAGATAGGACGGCAGCGCCCGCTGGGCGACTGCCGTCTCGAACGGTCCTCCCCCTGCGACCGCCGGAATGCCCACCCGCGTCGCCGACTGGATCTTGCGCCGCGTGGCAGCTTCGTCGGCCACCATCCAGCAGGCCATCGAGATCTTCAATGTCGCCATCAGGTGCCCGCTCTGCTCGATGTGGCCTTCGAGCGTCGCCGGGTCATAACCGGGGTCAAACGGACACGTGGCCCTCGGCGTGGGGCGCACTCCGATCTCGGCGAGGTACTGCGCCGTCCGCGAGCTGCCGTCGGCCCCTACCATGCCCGGCGAGCTCCAGCCCGCGAGCCGCGCGTGCACGGCTGGGCATGGAGGCCCACGCGGGGCGTGAACGATTCACATTGGATCTCGTGAGGGGGCGTCATGGCTTTGGGTGCGACGGAGCTGCTCGACCGCGATGCGCCCGCATTGTAGTGGCGCCTTCCCCGGCATGATCGGTCCGTCGAGACGCACCGTCACAGCCACAACGGCGGCGCTCGACGCGTGTACGAGCAGGCGGGCCAGGGGCGCAGGCGCCCGCCCACGATCTCCGCCCCGCAGCGAGCGTCGAACCCCGTGAAATGCGCCCGAAACACCGATTATCCGTCGAGGATCGCCCTCGCAATTCAAGGCGCCTTGCTTTAGACTGCCGCAGCAGCGTGGTGCAGCGTCACACCTTGGGTGCGGGGGATGAACGAGAACGATCTGAGAGAGGCAGGATGCCCGCGCAAGGAAGCGGAGAAGGACGACCAGCCCAACGGGCGATAGTCGCAGCTGCCCTGGTTGCGCTAGCTGCGATCGCGCTGACGATCGTCGCGGTTTCGGCCGGGCCGGCCCAGCGCAAGTTGACCGCTTCTGCCAACCAGAGCGTCCCCGGCGCCTTTGGCCTGGCGAGCGATCTGCCCCAGAGCCCCGCGTCGACGGGGTCGGCCCCGGACTCGCTGCCGCCGAGCGCCCGGAACTCCCCTGCCGGCCCCTATGTCGCAGGATCGGTGCTGCTCGCGTTCCGCTCCGGCGTGTCGGCCAGCCGGCGCCACACGATCGCGCATCAGGTTGGCGGTGGCAGCGCCCGTCGGCTCGGCCCCGCGATCAAGCCGGTCGGCCATGGCCGCGCGGCCGGCGCGGAGTATCTCGCGCCCTACGAACTGCGCGTGCCCGACGGCCAGGTGCTGAGCGCCGTTGGGGTGCTCAGGCGCGACCCCGCGGTCGCCTACGCGGAGCCCAACTACCTGCAGCACGGGAGCGCCACGCCAAACGACACATCGTTCCCCCTGCAGTGGGGCGACGAAAACACCGGGCAGGCGATCCCCATCCAGAACGCCAACGAGGAACTCGGTGCGGCTGAAAAAGGCACCGCCGGCGCCGACGACCGGGCTGCCAGAGCATGGCAGCAGACCACCGGGAGCCGCGCGGTCGTGATCGGCGAGGTCGACACCGGGGTCGACAACAACCATCCCGATCTCGCGGCGAACGTCTGGAGCAATCCGGGCGGGATCGACGGCTGCGCCGTAGGAACGCGGGGATACAACGTCGTGGCGAAAAAATGCGACCCGCTGGACAAAGACGCCACCTACCAGGGCCACGGAACGCACGTCGCCGGCATCATGGGCGCGGTCGGCAGCAACGGCGTCGGCGTGGCC
>JAXDGQ010000218.1:0-8119 GCA_034664965.1 Solirubrobacteraceae bacterium
GGAAAGGTATCAGCGGAGGTCAGACTCGCGCGTCCAGGAGCATGGCTCCGAACAGCAGCGCGAGGTACAGCAGCGAGAAGAGGTACAGGCTGAGCGCGTTGCGGCGCTCGGGCTTGCGGAACAGCCGGACGGCGTAGCCGATGAACACCGCGTTGAGCGCCAGCGACGCGACGAGGTAGATCGGCCCGAAGCGCCCCGCCGAGAACGGAAGCTGCGTGACCATGTACAGCAGCACCGAGTACAGGAGGATCTGCCGGCGCGTCTCGCGCTCGCCGCGCACGACCGGCAGCATCGGCACGCCGACCTTCTCGTACTCGCCCTTCATCAGCAACGACAGCGCCCAGAAGTGCGGTGGCGTCCAGAAGAACACGATCGAGAAGAGGATCACCGCGGTGAAGCTCACCGACCCGGTTACCGCGGCCCAGCCGACCAGCGGCGGCACCGCGCCGGCGGCGCCGCCGATCACGATGTTCTGGGGGGTGCGCCGCTTCAGCCACACGGTGTAGACGAAGACGTAGCCGAGAAAGCCCGAGAACGAGAGCGCCGCGGCCAGCGGGTTGACCGCCAGCGACAGCTCCAGCAGCGACAGCGCGGCCAGCGTGCAGCCGAAGGCCAGCGCGGCCCGCGGCGCGACTCGCCCGGACGGGATCGGCCGCGTCGCCGTGCGTGCCATCTGCGCGTCGATGTCGCGGTCGAACCAGTGGTTGACCGCGCCGGCGCCGCCGGCCGAGAGGTAGCCGCCCAGGCACGTCAGGAAGACCAGCAGCGGCGAAGGGTCTCCGGCGACGTACATCGTCGCGATCGTCGTCAGCAGCAGCAGCGACTGGACCTTCGGCTTGGTCAGCTCGACGTAGTCGCCGATCAGCTGGCGGGTGCGCGGGGCAACGCCCAGGCGCGGGGCATCGAGCGGTGGGGCGACGCTGGGCACGCTACACCCCCACCTGCGTGGCCCCGGCCGGGACGATCGCGCCGGAAGCCGGGACCCCGGTCGTACGGCGCTCGACCTCGCGGCGAATGTCCTTCATCGGTTCGACCGAGCGAACCTGCGGGATCACGTCGAAGTTGTTGGCCGGCGGAGGCGAGGGCGTGAACCACTCCAGCGTGTTCGCCTTCCACGGATCGGGGCCGGCGACGACGCCGACCTTCACGCTGCGCGCGACGTTGATGATCGTCACCAGCACGCCCAGTCCGAGGATGAAGGAGCCGACCGTGGAGATCTGGTTGTAGAGCGCCAGGTTGCCGACGTTGTCGTACTCGTAGACGCGTCGCGGCATGCCGTCCAGGCCGATCACGTGCTGGATCAAGAACGTCGCGAGGATGCCCACGAACATCAGCCAGAAGCTCAGCTTGCCCAGGCCCTCGCTGAGCATGCGCCCGGTGATCTTCGGAAACCAGTAGTAGATCGCCGCGAAGATCGTCATCACAGACCCGCCCACGAGCACGAAGTGCAGGTGCGCGACGAGGAAGTAGGTTTCCTTGACCTGCCAGTCGATCGGGAAGATGGCCAGGAAGATTCCCGAGATGCCGCCGATCAAAAAGAGCGCGATGAAGCCCGCGCAGAACAGCAGCGGTGTCTTGAATTCGACCGTCCCTCGCCACAGCGTGGCGATCCAGTTGAGGATCTTCACCCCCGTCGGGACGGCGATCAAAAAGGAGCTGAGCATCACGAACACGAGCACGGCCTGGGGGATCGGGGTCGTGAACATGTGGTGCGCCCACGTGAGGAAGCCGAGGAAGGCGATCGCCACGGTCGCCGCCGCGATCGCCTTGTAGCCGAAGATCGGCTTTCGCGCGAACACCGGCAGGATCTCCGACACGATCCCGAAGCCGGGCAGGATCATGATGTAGACCTCCGGGTGGCCGAAGAACCAGAAGAGGTTCTGCCAGAGGATCGGCGAGCCGTTGCTGGAGGGGTCGAAGAAATGCGTGCCGAAGTGCCGGTCGGTCAGCAGCATCGTCACCGCGGCGGCGATCACGGGCATCGCGAAGATGATCAGAACCGAGTACGTGAGGATCGCCCAGATGAACAGCGGCAGGCGTCCCCAGCTCATCCCGCGCGCACGCATGTTGGCGATCGTCGCGTAGAAGTTCACCGCGCCGAGGATCGATGAGATGCCGGTCAGGTGGATCAGGTAGATCCAGGCGTCCTGTCCGCCGCTCGGCGTGAAGTTGACGCTCGACAGCGGCGGGTAGCTCGTCCAGCCGGCTTCCGGCGGGTTCCAGAAGAGCGACGCGTAGAACACGATCCCCCCGGCGAGCAGCAGCCAGTAGGACAGCGCGTTCAGCCGCGGGAAGGCCATGTCCCGCGCGCCGATCATCAGCGGCACGAAATAGTTGGCCAGGCCGGCCATCATCGGCACGACGAACAGGAAGATCATTGTCGTCCCGTGCATCGTGAACAGCTGGTTGTAGACCGTCGGAGACACAAGCGTGTTGTCCGGGGTGCCCAGCTGCAGGCGCATGATCAGGGCCTCGACGCCGCCGAGGCAGAAGAACACGAACGTCGTGACCATGTACATGATCCCGATGCGCTTGTGATCTGTCGTCGTGATCCAGCTCGTCCAGCCGCGTTCCTCGCGCTCTACGGAGGGTGCGGTTACCTGGGGGACTGGGGCGAGCTGGGTGGCCATGTGCAGTGCTGGTTTCCTCTTGGTCCTAGGGGTTTTCGACCTGTCCTGCGCCGGTCTGGGAGTTCAGTTTCGCGCGCTCTACCTTGGCCTGCTGGTTGGCTTCGCTGAGCTCCTTCTTCTGCTCGGCGAGCCACTGGTCGAACTGCGCCGGCGGGACGGCCTTGACGGTGGCGATCATGCGCGCGTGCCCGCGACCGCAGATGAACGAGCACTGCCCGCGGTAGAGCCCCGGCTGCAGCGCCTTGAACCAGGTGTAGTTGTGATAGCCGGGAACCGCCTGAACCTTGCCGCCGAGCTGCGGGACCCACCATTCGTGCACGACATCGGCAGCCACGACGTCCAGGGTGACGGTCGTGTTGGTCGGGACGACCAGCGCCTCGTAGGAATAGGGCGCGCCCAGGCCGTCGGGTTCGCTGGCCCCGGGATAGACGTACTGCCAGATGTACTGGCGGCCGATCACCTTGATGTTCAGCGATTTGCCGTTTGGCGGCAGCTTTCGCGTCGAGCTGGCGTAGAGCAGGCCGCCGCTGCCGGCCAGCTTGTCGCCTTGCGGACCGGAGTTGGACGGGTTCTGGATCGAGGACAGCTTGGCGAAGGTGACGATCGCCAGCGCCAGCAGGATGATCGCGGCGCCTACCGTCCAGCCCAGCTCGAGACGCGTGTTGCCACGAATCAGCGCGGGCACGGCGCCCCTGCGCTTGCGGAACTTCAGCAGGGCGTAGAGCAGGCCCCCCTCGACGAGCGCGAAGATCACCAGCGCGATTGCGAGCGTGATCTTGTACAGGCTGTCGATCTGGTTCGCATTGGGCGAGCCGCCCGACTGCGGGGTGAAGAACGCCAGCGTGGAAGCGAGATGGCCCAAGGCGGCGGAGATTCTATTCAGGCGTGGACCGGATGGGCTTGATGGCGTATGCCACTAGCGCCGCGATCATCGCCTAGCTCCCGCTGAAGCGAGCGGAGCGCTTCTGCACGAAGGCCATCGCACCCTCGAGGAAATCGTCGCTGGAAGCCATCTCCTGCTGGATCTTCGCCTCGAGCTCGAGCTGCTCGGCCATGCGCCCAAACAGCCAGTTGTTGAGCTGGCGCTTGGTGCCGGCGTAGGAGCGCGTCGGCCCGGCTGCCAGGCGCGCGGCGAGCGCGGCGGTCTCCTCTGGCAGCTCGGCGTCGGGCACGACGCGGTTGATCAGCCCCCACTCCAGCGCGCGCGCAGCCGGGAGGCGCTCGCCGAGCATCGACAGCTCCGTCGCACGCGCCAATCCCACGCGCGATGGCACCAGCAGCGAGGACCCGCCGTCGGGCACGAGCCCGATGTTGACGAAGGCGAGCAGGAAGTAGGCGCTCTCGGCAGCGACGATCAAATCGCAGCACAGGGCCAGCGAGCAGCCGATCCCCACGGCCGGGCCGTTGACGCTGGCGAGCACCGGCTTTGGCATCTCGCGGACGGCGTGCATGATCGGGTGGTAGCGCTCGGTCAGCGTCTTGTAGACGTCCGGGCGCCCGTCCCCGGCGGTGTCTCCACCGCTGATGTCCTTCAGGTCCGCTCCCGAGGAGAACGCGCGGCCGGCGCCGGTGATCGTGACCGAGCGCACCGCGTCGTCCTCTGCGACCTCGCGCAGCGCGGCCAGCAGGTCGGCGCCGAATTGCGCGTTCCATGCATTGAGCGCGTGGGGACGGTTCAGCTCAACGGTCGCGGCTCCCCCGCTGCGGTGCACGTTGACCGTCTGCAGTTGCGTGCTCGACTCGTTCATCGGTCTCCTCCAGTCGCGCGACTCGTGCCGGGCCGCCGGCGCTGCGCGCGCGCCGGCGTGCGCTGATCCTATGGTGTAGGCATGGAACGACCGGTGATCGGCATGTGCACGGCGCTCGAGCCCGCCCGCTGGAGCGTGTGGGATCAGCCGGCCGTGCTGCTCTCGCGCAGCTACGTCGACGCCGTGCAGCGCGCAGGAGGCCTGGCGGTCCTGCTGGCACCCGACCCGCAGCTCGCGCAGGAACCGGCGCAGGCGCTCGATCTGATCGACGGGCTGCTGCTCGCCGGTGGCGCCGACATCGATCCGGCCAGCTATGGCCAGGCGGCCCACGCCGAGACGCAGGACTCCGTTCCCGAGCGCGACGCCTTCGAGATCGCGCTGACGCGGGCGGCGATCGAGCGCGACCTTCCCGTCCTCGGCATCTGCCGCGGCATGCAGCTGATCAACGTGGCGCTCGGAGGCACGCTCACCCAGCATCTGCCCGAGCACCTGGGACATCAGGAGCACCGGCGCGTGGTCGGCTCCTTCGACGGCTCCGACCACGACGTCGACGTCGCCGACGGGACGCTCGCGATGCGCGTGATCGGCAGCGCGCGCCACGGCACCAAGTCACACCACCATCAGGGCGTCGACCGCGTCGGCGAAGGGCTGCGCATCAGCGCGACCTCTCCCTTCGATGGGGTGATCGAGGCCGTCGAGCTCCCACAGCGGGCTTTCGTGCTGGGCGTGCAGTGGCACCCCGAGGCCGATGCGATGAGCCCGGTCGTCGGCGGGCTGATCGAGGCGGCGGGCGCGCACGCGCACGCCAGGAAGGCCGTCTCCTAGCGCCATTTTCGCGGCGAGCCCAGTCGGCGACGCGCATTCGTGGGGGCCGAGGCCGTTCATATACTCGGCCGCGTGCGGCGCTCGACAGCCCTCAGAGCAACTGCCTGGGGGGTGGTCGCGGCGGGGATCGCCGCGCCGCTCGCGCGCAAGCGCTCCAAGTCGTCGCCGGTCGTCATGCAGGCCGTCGCCTTCGCCGCGCCGCTCGGGCTGTCGGTTGCGATGCGCCGATCCCGGACGCGTGACATCGCCGTGTGCGCCCTGCAGATGTGGGCCTATGTCGCGGCGTACAAGTCGCCGCACGACGACCCCGATGTGCAGGAGCGGCGCACGCACTTCGACTACCCGATCGTCGCCGACCGCGCGCTCGGGCTCGGCGAGCTGCCGACGATTCGCCTGCAGCGCTCGCTCGCCCGGATCGGGCCCGAGGGCGCCGAGTGGCGGACGCTCGACCGCGTGCTCGTATGGACCCACTGGGCCTGGTTCGCCGTGCCGCACGGGACCGTCCTGTACATCATGCTGCGCCATCCGAGCCGTTTTCCGCGCGCGGCCGGGATGACATACGCCGTGTTCGACATCGGCGCGAGCTTCTACTGGCTGATACCTACGGCTCCCCCCTGGTATGCGCCCGACGATGCGCTCGGCGCCCAGCAGGGCCGAGCGGTGCGGCGGATGATGGTCGAGTACGGCGAGGACTTCTGGCAAGACGGCTGGGCCCCGCTCTACAGTGTCCTTGGAGGCAACCCACTCGCCGCGATGCCCTCGCTTCACTTCGCGACATCCCTGATGGCCGCGCTTCTGCTCGCAGAGGTGGGACCGGTGGCGGGGGCGCTCGGCGCCGGCTACACGGTCGCGCTGGGATTCGCGCTGGTGTATCTCGGCGAGCACTACGTCGTGGACCTGCTCGCGGGAGCGGCCCTGACGGGGGCCGTGCGGGCGTTCGCCGCGCGCGCCGAGCCGGCGGCCGGTCGCCTGGCACGTGCGGTTGGGAGCTTGGAGGCATTCGCGCACGAAGGGGGAAGAGGGGGGGCGTGAGCGAGCAGCTCGACGAGCCCGAGCTGGAGCAGGCCGCTCAGGCCGAGGCGAGGGCGAAGTCGCGCGACGACGAGATGCCGCGCATCGCGGTCACGCGTCGGCGGGCGATCGCCTTCGGGGTGTTCGTCCTGACGATCATCGCCTTCTTCTACTTCGTCCTGCCGAAACTGTCGGGCGTCGGCACGACGGTGCATCGCATCGAGCGCGGCAACGGCTGGTGGATCGCGATCGGCGTGCTGCTCGAGCTGCTTTCGTTTGCCGGGTACGTCGCACTGTTTCGCACGGTGTTCGTGCGCCGGCAGGGCCGCATCGGCTGGCCGGAGAGCTATGAGATAACGATGGCCGGAGTTGTGGCGACGCGGCTGTTCGCGGCTGCCGGGGCTGGGGGTATCGCGCTCACCGCGTGGGCGCTTCGGCGCTCGGGAATGGAGCCACGGCTCGTGGCCTGCCGGATGGTCGCGTTCACGGTGCTGCTGTACTTCGTCTACGCCGGCTCGCTGCTGATCGACGGGATCGGCTTGGGCACCGGGCTGTTCCCCGGCGGCGGCTCCTTCGCGATCACCTTCCTGCCGGCGATCATCGCGGTGCTGCTGCTCGGGATCGCGGCCGCGGTCGCGGCGCTGCCCGGCGACGTCGAGCGCCGGCTGCAGAGGCGGGCCTCCGGATCCGGGCGCCTGGCTCGCTGGCTCGCGCGCGCGGTGACCGTGCCGGCGCTGGCCGCCACGGGCGTGCGCACGGCGATCGGCCTGATCCGCCGCCGCGAGCCGGGCGTGCTCGGCGCCGTGGCGTGGTGGGGCTTTGACATCAGCGTGCTGTGGGCGATGTTCCACGCGTTCGGCTCACCGCCGCCGTTCACCGTGATCTGGATGGCCTACTTCGTCGGGACGCTCGGCAACCTGCTGCCGCTGCCCGGGGGCCTCGGCGGCGTGGAAGGCGGGATGATCGGGGTGTTCGCGGCCTTCGGCGTCGATTTCAACCTGTCCGTGCTCGCCGTGCTGTCCTATCGCGGGATCTCCTTCTGGCTGCCTACGCTGCCGGGCGCGATCGCCTACTTCCAGTTGCGCCGCACCGTGGCGCGGTGGCGCGAAGAGCAGGACGAGCAGCCGTCGGCCGGGGGGCGCACCGGCTCCGTCGGTGCCGCCGGAGCGGTCCGAGCCGGCTGACAAAGGCCAGTCCCGGCGCTATACTTTACTTAGTGAAGTACCGATTGGAGATGAGATGAGCGACGTCGAGAACGTGATCGTCATCGGCAGCGGCCCGGCCGGCTACACGGCCGCGCTGTACACCGCCCGCGCAAACCTGAGCCCGCTGGTGTTCGAGGGGTTCGCCTGGGGCGGCCTGCTGCAGCAGACGACCGACGTGGAGAACTACCCCGGCTTTCCCGAGGGCATCATGGGCCCGGAGATCATGCAGAAGTTCCGCGAGCAGGCAGAGCGCTTCGGTGCGCGCCTGGTCACCGAGGACGTCGACCGCGTCGAGCTGGCCACGGAGCCCGGCGGGGTCCACCGCGTGTGGGTCGCCGACACCGAGCACCGTGCGCGCACGATCGTCCTGGCGATGGGCGCCCAGCACAAGAAGCTGTGCGTCCCCGGCGAGGAGGAGCTGTCCGGGCGCGGCGTCAGCTACTGCGCGACGTGCGATGCGGCGTTCTTCGGCGGCGCCTCCACGGTGATCGTCGGCGGCGGCGACTCGGCGATGGAGGAGGCCATCTTCCTCTCCAAGTTCGCCGCCAAGGTCACCGTCGTGCACCGCCGCGCCGATTTCCGCGCCTCCAAGATCATGCTCGAGCGGGCCCGCGCGCAGGAGAACATCGAGTTCCTCACCCCCTACCGCGTGGAGCGCTTCGTGGCCGGCGAGAGTGGCGCGCTCGGCCACGCCGAGCTC
>JAXDGQ010000219.1:0-2967 GCA_034664965.1 Solirubrobacteraceae bacterium
GCCCGTCGGAGGTCCTCGTCACGATCTGGCGACCGGCGTCTGCGAACGCGGCGTACACCACGGAGCTGGTCGGGCCGAGCGCCGCCAGCTGGCGTGCCGAGCGAACGTCCCAGACGTGCACCATGCCGTCGGCGCCGGCCCCCACGAGCCAACGCCCGTCGGGGCTGAAACTGACGTGCCCGACGCGGGTCGTCTCGCCCACGAGCGTGGCGCGCAGCGTGCCGTCGGAGGCGCTCCAGACTTGTGTGCTTCCGTCGCTCGAACCGGTCGCGAACACTGCACCCGTGGGGCTCAGTGCGACGCTGCCGAGCCGACCGGAGAACGGGTGCAGGACACGGGCGTGTCCATGTGCGGTCATGAGCTCGATGCGTGCCCCCGAGCGGTCGACGCGCAGGCGCAGCCGGCCGATCGGATCCCGCAGCGCGCCATGCTCGATCCCTGGCGCGGCCCAGCCGGGCTCGTGCGCCCGGACGCTCGCGATGACGCCGGGGCCGTCGACGCTCGGGAGCAGCGCGATCAGGTGCGAGGCGCCGAGCGCATCACGCAAGCTCAGCAGCACGCTACGGCGGAGCTCGGAGTTCTGGTCGAGGGCAGCGCTGTGCAACGCGTCCGCGGCGGCGATCGCTTCGCGCAACCGCTGCGTGGGGTTGCGCGTGACCTCGGAACGCTCGGCGAGCAGGCTGACGTTCGCGAGCTGCTGGCGCCGCAGCGCCCGGTTCGCCTCGCGCTTCTGCTGGAAGGCGTAGGCGGCAAGTGCGAGCATGAGCAGCACGCCCACGATGAGCGCGGCAATCCACCAATGCTGGCGCCGGCTGCGTCGCCGCGCAGCGGACAACTGCCGCTCGGCCTCCTCGCGACGGGCCACCTCGGCTCGTGCCGTCTCGCGCGCGATGCGCCGCTGCACGATCGAGCCGACGAGAAACTCGCTGACGATCTCGTAGCAGTAGATGCGGTGGCGAGCCTCGCGCCGGACGATGCGCTCGGCCTCGAGCCGCGCCAGCACCTCGCGTGCCGCCTCGTGGCTGATGCCGTCGTTGGCGAGGACGTCCTCGAGAAGGTCATCCTCGGAGACGACGTTGCGCGTGCTACTCGCCGTGACCATGCGCCCGAGCAGCGCGACGGCGGTGTCCCGCTGTTCGGGAGCGAGGGCATCGAGGACGTCCGCGAGCGTGTCCGCGAGCAGCCCATCGAGGCGCTTGCGGGCGTACAGCGCCGACGGATCGGGGTCGCGCCAGAGGCGCAGACAGGCGATCTCGATCTCGGAGAGGTTGAGGCGGCTGCCGTCGCCGCGCAGCGCGATCTCGGCCTGAAGCTGTGCCGCGAGCTGCGGCGTGATGCGGGCGGGGTAGGTCTCGGGATGTCGCTCGAAGGGGCCGCGGAGAATGGTCGGCAGAGCGTCGATGGCCGGCGCCAGCAGCCGCTCGCCATGCTCGCGCAGGCTCGGGCAGCGGGCGAGCAGCGTGCTCAGCGGAGCGAGGTAGTCCTCGCGGAAGACAAGCAAGAGCTTGACCGCGCACTGCGGCTCGCGGATCAGGTCGACCAGCACGTCGACGATCCGCGCCTGGAGCGCCCGCGCCTCGGCGCTCACCTCGAAGAGCGTCACGAGCTCCTCGAACTGGTCGAAGACGAGCAGGGGCAGCGGGTCCCCGGGGAGCTCGCCCAGCCGCCGCGCGAAGGCCTCGACACCGAGCACGACCTGCGGCGGTGCGTCGCGGGTCGCGCCCGAGAAGCTCGAGGGGAGGTACTCGTCCTCCGCGTCGTCGAGGCACACGCGCTCGACCACGAACTCCTCGCCGGCGCGCGGCTGCACCCTGATGCGATCGGGCCGGAAACCCGAAGCCAGGGCAGCCGGCAGCAAACCGGCGTTCACGAGCGAGCTCTTGCCGGCTCCGGACTCGCCATACAGCATGACCGCGCGGCGGATCGTGATCGACCGATCGAGCTCCCGGACGTCGACGGCGCGCGCGAACAGGATCTCCGCGTCGGCGAACCGGAACGGCTCCAGCCCGCGGTAGGGCTCTGCGGGCAGCGTGCGCGACGAGGTTGCGCTCACGGCTCGAGCGGCTTGCCGGTGACGCGCTGGTAGAGCTCGGGCACGATGGCCCAGACGTCCTGCGCGATGAAGCGCACCAGTCGGTCGCGCTCACCCCAGACCGACACGATCAACGGGTCCGGGCGGTGGTCGATCGAGTACGAGGTCGGCGCGAGGTCGACGCTGAAGCGGAGCGTCCGGAACAGCACGCGCAGGTTGAAGTCGAGCAGCGAGTAGCCGATGAAGAGCGTCGGCCACGTGCTGAAGCGGTAGAGCACGGTCTTGGGGACCGCCCGCTCCTTGCCCATGCGCAAGATGAAGTGGATGTAATCCTCATCCGTGATCACGATCGAGCCGGGCTGCCGGATGTCGCCGTGGATCTTGAAGAGGAACGGCCGCGCCGCGGTCGGATCCGGGTAGTCGGTCGGCGGCGTCTCGTCGCTCTTGTCGTAGACGCTGACGTCCGGGTCCTTGCCGGCGGCCTGGAGCGCCTTCTCGAACAGGCGGTCGTAGTTCGTCGTGACGACGAGCGGGAATGGCAGCTGCGCGAGCGCACGCAGGAGGGGAGACGGCGTGGCTGCGCGCAGGATCTCCTCGTCCAGGCACCGCACGAGCCCGTCGCGTCCGTGCTTCATCTCGTAACAGAGCGCGACCCGCTGGAGACTCGGCGGCGTCTCGTGGGGGAATTCGCGGCGAAAGTCGCAGCCGTCCGCGAGTCGCTGCGCCAGCTCACCCCCGAGCGGCGGCCGCGACGCCGTCGGGTAGCTGAACGGCTTGTCCGCCGAGGGCCCGGCATGGACTCCGGCGCCGAGGAACAGCAGGCAACGGCCGGCTGTGACGGCCTTCGCCACGTCACTCAGGGTCAGCTCCGTGTCCCCCCCGTGCAGCGGAGGCGTTGCAATGACCATGCTGCTCCCCCCGTCCGACGCTGGCGG
>JAXDGQ010000220.1:0-4123 GCA_034664965.1 Solirubrobacteraceae bacterium
AGACTGGTCCGGGGAGTTTAGCTCGCCTCTCGGGTCGCCCGATCGCCGGCGTCTCGCGGTCTGGCCCGCAGCCAGCTCGAGCTCACTCCGGCGGAATGAACTCCGGCACGTCGAGGTCGTCGTCGGCGTCTTCGCCACCCGGCCGTCGTGCGCCGGCTTCCAGCCCGCGCGACGGGCCGCCGGGGCTCGCCTGATCCAGGCGCGCGGTCAGCCCGCCATGTGCCAGGCGCACGTCGCGCAACAGCCGCTCGGCGTTGTTGCGCAGCGAGACCGACAGCGCGCGCAGGTTGCGCGACAGCTCGCGGCCCTCGCGCAGGACCTCGCGCGCGACGACGTGGGACTCGCCGACGATCTCGCGCGCATCCTCGCGTGCCTTGGCGCGTACGCGCTGGGCCTGCTCGGCGGCGTCGGTGCGCAGCTTCTCCAGGTCCTCCCCGCCGGAGGCGACGGTGCTCTCGGCCTGAGCGCGGCTCTCCGCGAGCAGCCGGCCGGCCTCCCCGCGCGCCTCGGCGAGGATGCGCTCGGCCTCGGCGTGCGCGGCGGCGAGCTCGTGCTCGGTCTGTGCGCGAGCCTCGCCGAGCATCTGCTCGAGCTGCTGGGCTTGGCTCGCGCGCAGCTGCTCGCTCTGCTCGCGAGCGCTTGCACGCTCCAGCTCGGCGTCGCCGCGAGCGCTCTCCCGCTCCAGCTCAGCATCGCGCTGGGCGGCGGCGCGGAGGTGCTCGGCGTCGGCTTGCGCCTCGGCGCGCACCCGCTCGGCCTCGGCGTGGATTGCGCCGACGGCCGAGACCGCCTCGTTGCGCGCGGCCTCGGCCCGCGTGCGCGCAACGCGCAACAGCTCCTCGGCCTCCTCCTCGGCGGCGCGCACGCGATTGGCGGCGGCTCGATCTGCCTCTGCGATGCGTTCGCGCGCGCGCGCCTCGGCACGCTCGCGCAGCTCATCGGCGGCGCGTTCGGCCGCATGGACGATGCCGGTGACGCGTGCAGGCGCCGAGTCCAGTGCGTCTCGCTCGTAATCGCCGTGCTCTTGCGACGCTGGCGATCGAGGCTCCATGCCGCCAATGGTAGACCTCGACGCGCCACGGCGTGAACCAATGGGAGCGTCTGGGCGATGGCAGAAAAGGTTGGATATTCGTCCTTGCGGACGAGCGCGGGGTGCGCGACGATTGACGACATGGCTGATCGTCCGTCACCGCGCCAGGTCGTCGTCGTGCTGTTCGCAGGAGTGCAGAGCCTGGACGTGACCGGCCCGATGGAGGTGTTCGCAGGCGCCGCGCCGCTGCTGGAGTCCGGCGGGCGCAGGCGGCGCGGCTACGAGGTGCGAGCGCTGAGCGCCGACGGCGAGCCGCTGCAGACCTCCAGCGGGCTGACGATCGTTCCGGACGGCCGTCTGGACGACGCTCCGGACAAGCTCGACACGTTGATCGTGCCGGGAGGCCGCGGCGCGCGAGCGGCCTGCGCCGACGGGCAGCTGCTGTCTTGGATCGCCGGGGCTTCCGCGCGGTCGAGACGCACGGCATCGGTCTGCACCGGCGCATTCGCGCTCGCGGCCGCCGGCCTGCTTGACGGGCGGCGCGCGACGACGCACTGGTCCTCGGCCGCGGCGCTGGCGCGGCAGTATCCGAAAGTGCAGGTCGACCCCGACCCGATCTACGTGCGCGACGGCCGGGTGTGGACCTCGGCCGGCGTGACCGCGGGCATGGACCTCGCGCTGGCGCTCGTCGAGGAGGATCTGGATCGCGAGGCGGCGCTGACGATCGCGCGCCACCTGGTGCTCTTCCTGCGCCGGCCGGGTAACCAGTCGCAGTTCAGCGCGACGCTCGCCGCGCAGCAGCCCGAGCGCGAGCCCCTGCGCGAGGTGCAGCGGCTGGTCGTGGAGGACGTCGCGGGCGACCACTCGGTCGAGGCGATGGCGGCGCGTGCGCAGATGAGCGCGCGGCACTTCGCGCGGGCGTTTGCGGCCGAGACCGGCGTGACGCCGGCGCGCTATGTCGAGCGCGTGCGCCTGGAGGCTGCGCGGCGGCGCTTGGAGGACAGCGCGGAGCCGATCGCGTCGATCGCGGGCGCGTGCGGCTTCAACACGCCAGAGACGATGCGGCGCGTGTTCCTGCGCGCGCTCGACGTGGGCCCGGCGGAGTACCGACGGCGCTTTCAGGCAACGACAAGGAGGCACGGACATGAACACGGCGATCCTGCTGTACGACGGCTTCACGGCGCTCGACGCGATCGGGCCCTATGAGGTGCTCAGCCGCCTGCCGGGGGCGCGCGCGACGTTCGTCGCAAGCGAGCCGGGTGCGGTGCGCACCGACAACGGCATGCTCTCGCTCGTCGCCGAGCGTTCGCTGCAGGACATGCCCGCGCCGGAGATCGTGCTGGTGCCGGGCGGCCCCGGCGAGGTCGCCGCGCGGGCAGGCGGTCCGGCGCTGCAGTGGCTGCGGGCGGCGCACGAGACGAGCACGTGGACGACGTCGGTGTGCACCGGCTCGCTGATTCTGGGCGCGGCGGGGCTACTCGCCGGAAAACGCGCGACGAGCCACTGGCTGGCGCTCGACGCGCTCGCCGCATTCGGGGCCGAGGCCGTCTCCGAGCGGGTCGTGTTCGACGGCAAGATGGTCACGGCTGCCGGCGTGTCGGCGGGAATCGACATGGCGCTCATGCTCGCCGCGAAGATAGCCGGCGACGCGGTCGCGCAGGCGATCCAGCTGGGCATCGAGTACGACCCGCAGCCGCCGTTTCACGCGGGCTCGCCCGAGACGGCGCCGGCGGAGATCGTCGCGGCGCTGCGCGCCCGCAGCCGCTTCGCCAGCGGCGAGGACGCGCTCGCGCCGGCGTCCTGAGCCGGCCTCGCGGGGGCCGTCGCGGCGAGGCCGCCCGCTAACCTGCGATCTCCGATGGCAGAGCACGTATACGACCCGCACGAGATCGAGTCGCGCTGGCAGGACGTGTGGGCGACCGAGCACACGTGGGAGGTGGCCAACGAGCACGACGCCGGGGGCAGCGCGAGCAACTCCTACGTGCTCGAGATGCTGCCGTACCCGAGCGGCGAGCCGCACATCGGCCACCTCAAGTGCTACGCCGTCGGCGATGCCATCGCGCACTTCCATCGCCGCCTGGGGCGGCGCGTGCTGCACCCGATGGGCTATGACGCGTTCGGGCTGCCGGCGGAGAACCACGCGATCAAGACCGGCGTTCACCCGCGCGTGTCCACGGCGGAATCGATCGCATCATTCCAGCGCCAGTTTCGCTCGTGGGGCATCTCGATCGATTGGTCGCGCGAGCTGGCGACGGACGAACCGGGCTACTACCGCTGGACGCAGTGGATCTTCCTCGAGCTGTTCAAATCCGGCCTGGCCTATCGCAAGGAGGCGGCCGTCAAGTGGTGCCCGCACGACCAGACGGTGCTCGCCAACGAGCAGGTCGACGCCGACGGTCGCTGCGAGCGCTGCGGCACGCTCGTCGAAGTGCGCCAGCTGGAGCAGTGGTTCCTGCGCATCACCGACTACGCCGAGCGCCTGCTGAACGATCTCGACGAGATCGACTGGCCGCAGAACGTCAAGACGATGCAGCGCAACTGGATCGGGCGCTCGGAGGGCGCGGAGGTCACGTTCCGCTGCGACGAGCTGGACATCGACTACCCGGTGTTCACCACGCGGCCGGACACGCTGTTCGGCGCGACGTTCTTCGTGATGGCGCCCGAGCACCCCGACGTGGCGCGCCTGGCGCAGGGCACCGAGCACGAGCACGCGGTGCGCGAGTACGTCAATGTCGCGCTCAACGAGACCAACGAGGAGCGCGGCAACGCCGACAAGCCGAAGACGGGCGTGGCGCTCGGGCGAACGGTCACCAACCCGGTCAACGGAGAGCAGATCCCGATGTACGTGGCCGACTACGTGCTGATGGAGTACGGCACGGGCGCGATCATGGCCGTGCCGGGGCACGACGAGCGCGATCATGCGTTTGCGCGCAGCTTCGACCTGCCGATCCGCCGCGTGATCGAGCCCGCCGGGGGCAGCGACGCCGCGGACTCCGCCGAGTTGCCCTACACGGGCGACGGCGTGCTGGTCAACTCGCGCGAGGACTTCGACGGGCTGGCCAACCGCGAGGCGCTCGGGGCGATCGTGCGCTG
>JAXDGQ010000221.1:0-8448 GCA_034664965.1 Solirubrobacteraceae bacterium
AGCTCTCGCACCTGCCGGTGATCGTCGACCCCAGCCACGCGGCCGGGCGGCGCGATCTCGTGCGCCCGCTCTCGCTCGCGGCGGCCGCGGTCGGCGCCGACGGGATCATCGTCGAGGTTCATCCGAACCCCGAGGAGGCGATTTGCGACGGACCCCAGGCGCTGCGCGCCGAGGAGTTCGCCGAGTTCGCCGTGGCGGTCGAGCAGGCGGCAGCGCTCGCGGGTAAGGCGCTCAGCGCCGTCTGATCGGCCAGGGGCGGCTCGTTGAACGTAACCGTGCTGGGGGTCGGGCTGATCGGCGGCTCAATCGGCCTGGCCGCGCGGCGCCGCGGGGGTGCGCGGGTGTGCGGATATGACCCCGACGAGCAGGTGCTGGCCAAGGCTCTGGCGCTCGGCGCGATCGACACAGCGGCGAGCGACGTCGCCGGCGCGGTGGCGGATGCCGACATCGTGTTCGTCGCGGCGCCGGTCGGCGCACTGCGGGAGACGGTGCGCCTGGCGCTGGCCGGCGCGGGGCCCGGCTGCGTCGTCAGCGACGTGGGCTCGACCAAGCGCGTGCTCGCCGACGCCGGCTCGGATGAGCGCTTCATCGGCGGCCATCCGCTCGCCGGTGCCGAGACGTCGGGCGTAGAGCACGCGCGCGAGGATCTGTTCGAGGGGGCAGTCTGGTACCTGACGCCGGGGGCCAACAGCGCGGGCGTGCTCTATGAGCGGTTGCACCGCCTGCTGACGACCATCGGCGCGCGCCCAGCGGCGATCGACGCCGAGACGCACGACCGCCTGCTCGCAGCGGTCTCGCATCTACCGCATGTGCTCGCCAACGTGCTCGCAGCCCGGGCGGCGCGCACGCTCGGCGGCGACCGATCAGAGATAGGCGAGCAGGGGCGCCTGCCGGCCGTCGGTCCGAGCTTTCGCGACGCGACGCGCGTGGCCGGCGCGAACAGCGCGATCTGGACGGACATCTACCTGTCCAACCGCGATGCGCTGATTGCAGCCATCGACGCCTTCGCCGCAGAACTTGCCGACGTGCGCGCCACGCTCGCCGCAGGCGACGCGCAGGGGGTCGCGGCGTGGAACGACGGCGCGCGCGCGGATCGCGACGAGCTCCTCGGCGCGGGGCTGACGGGCGGACCGGTCGGCGAGCTGCGCGCGTCGGTGCCCAACCGGCCCGGCGTGATCGCCGAGATCGCATTAGCGCTCGGGCGCGCAGGTGTCAACATCATCGACATGGCACTGTCGCCCTCGGAGGACAATCGCCAGGGGGTCGTCGCGCTGTGGATCGGCGGCGACGAGCACGTCGAGCGCGCCGAGCGGCTGATCGGCGAGCTCGGCTTTCCCGTGGCGCGAGCATGACGGCGGTTGTATGAACAGGCGCTTTGAGCCCGCGCGCGGGCTGACCGGGGAGCTGCGCGCGCCGCCGGACAAGTCGATCTCCCACCGCGCTGCGCTGCTCGGCGCGATGTCCTCCGAGCCGGTGCGGATCGAGCGCTATCTGCACGCGGCCGATACGGACTCGACGCTGGGGGCGGTGCGCGCGCTCGGCGCGCTGGTGGAGGTGCGCGGCGAGGAGGTAGTCGTGCGCGGCACGGGCCTGCGCGAGGCGCGCGAACCGGATGAGCCGATCGACGTGGGCAACGCGGGCACGCTGCTGCGTCTGCTGCCCGGGTGGCTGGCCGCGCAGGAGGGGCGCTCGTTCACGCTCGACGGTGACGAGTCGATCCGCCGGCGCCCGGTCGATCGGATCGCCGAGCCGCTGCGGCTGATGGGCGCGCAGCTCAGCGCGCGCAACGGTCGCTTTGCGCCGCTGGTCGTCCGCGGCGGCCACCTGCGCGCGATCGCCCATGAGCTTGCGGTGTCCAGCGCGCAGGTCAAGTCGTGCGTGCTGCTGGCGGCGCTCGCGGCCGACGGCGCGACGACGGTGTCAGAGCCGGCGCGCAGTCGCGACCACACCGAGCGGATGCTGCTGCGGGCCGGCGTGGGCATCCACCGCAACGGCCGTCACGTCACCGTCGTCAACGCCGACGAGCTGCTGCTGGACAGCGTGCGCGTTCCCGGGGACGCGAGCTCGGCGGCCTTTCTGATCACTGCCGGCGTGCTGGTGCCGCGCTCGCGCCTGCTGATCAGCGACGTCGGAGTCAACTGGACGCGCACCGGCTTCATGCGCATCCTGCGGCGCATGCAGGGCATCGTGCTGGGCGATCTGGAGGATGAGACCGGCGAGCTGATCGGTGAGGAGCCCGTGAGCGACCTGGATGTGGCGTGCGGGGCGCTGGAGGGGACCGTCGTCGAGGCCGACGAGGTGCCCTTGGCGATCGATGAGCTGCCGCTCGTGGCGCTGCTCGGCTGCTTTGCCGAGGGCGAGACGATCGTGCGCGGCGCGCAGGAGCTGCGCGTCAAGGAGTCCGACCGGATCGCCGGTGCGGTGCAGGGGCTGCGCGGCCTGGGAGCGGACATCGAGGCGACCGCAGACGGCTTCGCCGTGCGCGGTACGGGCGGCCTGCGCGGCGGGACGATCGACGCGCGCGGCGACCATCGCATGGCGATGATGGGTGCGGTGGCCGGCTTGGCGTCGCGCGAGGGCGTCGAGGTGCTGGGGATGGAGGCCGCGACCGTCTCCTACCCCCAGTTCGTCGAGGACCTGGCGGGCCTTTGCTCGTAGCGATCGACGGGCCGGCCGGCGCCGGCAAGTCGACGGTAGCCCGCGCCGTCGCGCGCGAGCTCGGCTTCACCTATCTGGACAGCGGCGCGATGTACCGCTGCGTGGCGTTGCTGTCGCTGGCCGAGCCCAACGCCGCGCCGGCGCAGCTCGCGCGCGGCGCGCGCATCGAGTTCGTCGCGGCGGACGGCCGCGACGACAGCTCGGCGCGAGCACCGCGGGTTCTCCTGGATGGCCGGGACGTGACGCAGGAGATCCGCACCGCGGCCGTGTCGCGAGCGGCTTCGGCCGTGGCGCGCGACGCGGGCGTGCGCGAGGTGCTGGTCGCCATGCAGAGGGCGCTGATCGCGACGGGCGACTGGGTCGCCGAGGGCCGCGACATCGGCACGGTCGTCGCACCGGACGCCGCGGTGAAGGTCTATCTGACGGCTAGCGCGCAGGAGCGCGCGCGCCGGCGCGCGTCGGAGTCGGGCGCCCCTGCGGCGACCGTGCTGGCTGAGCTCACAGAGCGCGACCAGCGCGACACGCAGCGTCTGCACAGCCCCTTGCGCCCGGCGTCAGGCGCCCTGACGCTCGACACGACCGGCATGAGCGTCGAGCAGGTCGTGCAGCGCATCGCCGAGCTCGCGCGGGCGGCCTAGCGACGCGTGGTCATACTGGCTTCATGAAGGTCGCCATCGTCGGCTATCCAAACGTGGGCAAGTCCTCGCTGATCAATCGCCTCACGGGAACGCGCGAGGCGGTCGTACACGAGCGGCCCGGGATCACGCGCGACCGCAAGGAGCTGGATTGCGAGTGGAACGGGCGCCAGTTCAAGCTGATCGACACCGGCGGCGTCGATTTTGAGGACGAGGACCCGCTGGCCGGCTCGATCCGCGACCAGGCCCGCGCGGGGCTGGCCGATGCGCAGGTCGCGGTGCTCGTCGTCGACGCGCGCGCCGGCGTGCGCCCGGGCGATGAGGAGATGGCCGACCTGCTGCGCCGCGCGCCGCTGCCGACGATCGTCGCCGCGAACAAGTGCGATGGCGTCGCCGAGCTGCCGCTGGCGGCAGAGTTCCACCGCCTCGGCCTCGGCGAGCCGCTGCCCGTTTCGGCCTCGCAGGGGCTCGGCTCGGGCGACCTCTTGGATCGGATCGTCGAGCTGCTGCCGGCCGGTGACGAGGACACCGATGACGACACGATCCGCTTGGCGGTGATCGGGCGTCCGAACGTCGGCAAGTCCTCGCTGGTCAATCGCTTCCTCGGCGAGGACCGGGTGATCGTCTCGGAGGTGGCGGGAACGACGCGCGACGCGATCGACATGCCGCTGCTGGTCGGCGATCGCAAGCTGACGCTGATCGATACGGCGGGCATGCGCCGCCAATCCAAGGTGGCCGACTCGGTGGAGTACTACACGGCCCTGCGCTCGCAGCGCGCGGCCGAGCGCGCGGACGTCGCGCTGGTCGTCTGCGACGCCGCCGACGGCGTGACCGCGCAGGACCTGCGCGTGGCGGAGCTGGCGATGAAGGCCGGCTGCGCGACGGCGATCGTGCTGAACAAGTGGGACGTCCACGAGGGCGGCGAGGAGGATCTCGACCACGAACGGGCGCGCGTGGCGCAGAAGCTGCGTCTGCGCCCGCGCGTGATGACCGCGAGCGCGAAGACCGGCCGCCACGTCGCGCGCCTGCTCACCGAGGTGATCGCGCTGGGCGACCGCATGGCCGGGCGCATTCCCACCCCGGAGCTCAACCGCTTCCTGGCCGAGGCGATACAGGCGCGCCAGCCGCCGGTGGGCACGCGACGGGGCTCCAGCCAGCATCGCCTGAAGCTGATCTACATGACACAGATCGCCGAGCGCCCGCCGCGCTTTGCGATCCAGGTCAACTCGCGCACGCGCGTCACACGCGACTACGCGTACTTCCTGGAGAATCGGCTGCGGGCACGCTACGGGATGGACGGCATTCCCTTGATCATCGACTTCGTCGAGCGTGGGCAGCGTGGTGGCGCCGACAAACGCGCGGCCGGCAGGGGCCAGTCGCCCGAAGGCGCACCGACAGCCGGCGCACGGCGCTGAAGGACTCCCGCACGTCCTTCCCCTAGACTTTCCCGGCGCTTTGCCGGTCCCTGCCCCGCCGCACCGAACCTGGAGCCGATTCCTGCTGCCATGACCGAGTTTTCCGACAACGAATTCCTGTTCACGTCCGAGTCCGTCACCGAGGGACACCCGGACAAGATCGCCGATCAGATCTCAGACGGCGTGCTCGATGCCGTGCTGAGGGACGACCCGTACGGACGGGTGGCATGCGAGACCCTGGTCAACACCGGCCTGATCGTGGTGTCCGGCGAGATCTCCACCGACACCTACGTGGACATCCAGGAGATCGCTCGCGAGACGGTGCGCAAGATCGGCTACACCGACGCCGACCTCGGGTTC
The DNA here is from genome assembly GCA_034664965.1 of Solirubrobacteraceae bacterium. Taxonomy (GTDB): domain Bacteria; phylum Actinomycetota; class Thermoleophilia; order Solirubrobacterales; family Solirubrobacteraceae; genus Palsa-744. Next base: position 5,069 of record JAXDGQ010000221.1, read on the forward strand.
TCGGCGGACTCCTGGGCCGTGCTCAACGCGATCGACAAGCAGTCCTGCGACATCGCGCAGGGCGTCGACCAGGCCTATGAGAAGCGCACGGACGCGAGCGACGACGACGAGCTGGATGTCGCCGGCGCGGGCGACCAGGGGATGATGTTCGGGTACGCGACCAACGAGACGGAGGCGCTGATGCCGTTGCCGATCTCCCTGGCGCACCGGCTCGCCGAACGCCTATCGGCGGTCCGCAAGGATGGGACCCTCGGCTACCTGCGCCCCGACGGCAAGACGCAGGTCAGCGTGCGCTACGTCGACGGCAAGCCGGTGGAGATCGAAAAGCTGCTGATCTCCACCCAGCACGCCGAAGGCGTCGAGTCACAGATCGCAGATGACCTCTGGGAGCACGTGGTCCAGCCGATCCTCCCCGGCGAGCTCTTCGACGCCGACAAGCTGCGCAAGAACTTCCTCGTCAACCCGACCGGACGCTTCGTGATCGGTGGACCCGTGGGCGACGCGGGCTTGACCGGACGCAAGATCATCGTCGACACCTACGGCGGAATGGCGCGCCACGGGGGCGGCGCCTTCTCCGGCAAGGACCCCTCCAAGGTCGATCGCTCGGCTGCCTACGCCGCGCGCTGGGTGGCCAAGACGATCGTCGCCGCCGGGTTGGCCGAACGCGCCGAAGTGCAGGTCGCCTACGCGATCGGCGTCGCGCACCCGGTATCGGTGATGGTCGAGACGTTCGGCACCGAGCTCGAGGGCCGCACGCGCGGTCAGATCGCACGGGCCGTCGACGAGGTCTTCGACCTGCGCCCGGGTTCCTTCCGCGAGGAGCTCAAATTGCACCGCCCGATCTACCAGAAGACGGCGGCATATGGTCATTTCGGCCGGGACGACGATGACTTCACGTGGGAGCGCACCGACAAGGCCGACGCGCTTCGAGCCGCCGCCGGGCTCTAGCCGCCGGCCAGTCTAAGGTCCGGGCGATGTCCTGCATCGCCCAGGTCGAGCCGATGACGACGGCCCGCGCGCTGCGCGGGCCGTTCGACTACAGGCTGCCCGAGGAGCTGCGCGGCGGGGCGGTGGGCGTCGGCTCGATGCTCGTCGTGCCGTTCGGTCGCCGCGAGGTTCTCGGGGTCGTCGTCGGGCTGGCCGACACCAGCGAGGTCGCCTCGGAGAAGCTGCTCGCGCCGCTGCGCGCGCTGGAGCTCGGCGTGCCTGCCGAGATGGTCGCGTTGGCCGAATGGATCGCCGCGGAGTACTGCTCGACGCTCGCCCGCGCCCTCGGTCTGGTGCTGCCGCCGGGCGCGACGCGCAGGCTCAGCGGTCGCAAGCGCCGCCCGGTCAAGCGCAGCGAGCATGCTCCCGTCGGGGCGCGCTCACCCGAGCCGCCGGTTGCCAATGAGGAGCAGCAGGCGGTACTCACGCTGCTCGAGGGAGCGCTGAGCGAACGCACGGCGCACGCACGCCTGCTGCACGGGGTCACGGGCTCGGGCAAGACTGAGATCTACCTGCGCGCCGCCGAGATGGCGCTGGGGCAGGGACGCGGCGCGATCGTGCTCGTTCCCGAGATCGCGCTGACGCCGCAGATCGTCGGGCGCTTCATCGAACGCTTCGGCGAGACGGTCGCGGTGATGCACTCGCAACTGCGCCCGGCCGAGCGCTACGCCGAATGGCGGCGCCTGCGCGAGGGCGACGCCCGCATCTGCGTCGGGCCGCGCTCGGCCGTGTTCGCGCCGATCGAGCGGCTCGGGCTGATCGTCGTCGACGAGGAGCACGACGCCTCCTACAAGCACGAAGGCGATCCGCGCTATGACGCTCGCGACGTCGCCTCCGAGCGCGCGCGCCGCGGCGACGCCGTGCTGCTGCTCGGCAGCGCGACGCCTCGCGCCGAGAGTGCGCGCCGCGTGGCTCGCTCCAAGCTCGAGCGCAGGGTCGACGGACGCCCGCTGCCGGGCGTCGAGGTGCTCGACATGCGCAATGAGACGCACGGGCTGCACCCCGCGACGGCGCAGGCGCTCGCGCAGGTGCGCGGCACGCGCGCGAAGGCGATCGTGCTGCTCAACCGACGCGGCTGGTCGAACTTCCTGTCCTGCCGATCGTGCGGTCGCGTGTGGGGGTGCCCGCACTGTGACGTGGCGCTCGTGCTGCACCGCGCGGGCGGATTCCTCGCCTGTCATCACTGCGGGCATCGCGAGCCGGCGCCGCAGCGATGCGCGGCGTGCTCATCGACGTCGGTCGCCCGTCACGGCGCCGGCACCGAGCGGCTGCAGCACGAACTGGCGGCAGTGCTGGACGACGACGGCGCATTTCCGATCTTCCGCCTCGACGCCGATGTCGTCTCCGGACCCCGCCCCCGGACAGGTGCGCCGGCTGCGGGCGGGTCGCGAGGTGGCGCCGCCCCTCATGGCGAGGACGGTGAGGCCGGTGTCGGCGCCCTGCTGCGGCGCTTCGAGGCGGCTGAGTGCGGCGTGCTGATCGGCACGCAGATGGTCGCCAAGGGCCACGATTTCCCGGACGTCGCCCTCGGCGTGGTGCTCGACGCGGACGCGACGCTGCGCTTCCCGGACTTCCGCGCGGAGGAGCGCACCTTCGCGCTGATCGCGCAGCTCGCCGGTCGCGTTGGACGCGGAGGGGAGGGGCGCGTGCTCGTGCAGACGATCGCGCCCCAGGCGCGCGCGATCGCCTTCGCGGCGCGGCACGACAGCGACGGCTTCCTGGCCGGCGAGCTGCAGCGGCGCGAGGCGCTGAGCTATCCGCCGTTCTCGCACCTCGTCAGGGTCGTGTGCTCAGCTGAGCGCTCCGAGCGCGCTCGGGCGGCCGCGGGGGCCGTGCGCGAGAGCTTTACTGCGCACATCGGCCAGGGCGACGGCGGCGATGGCGAGACCGCCAGCGTGCTCGGCCCGGCCTCGCTATTCCGCCTGCGCGGCCGCGAGCGCGAGGTGCTGGTGATCAAGGCCGGCGAGCGGCGCCGCGCCGTGCAGGCCGTTGGCGCCGCGGTGCAGGAGGTCTCGGCAGGGCGCGAGCACCAGGGCGTGAACTTCAGCGTGGACGTGGATCCGCAATAGGTCCAGTATCGATCAACACGTACGCGCTTTTGGACACGCCACGATATTCTCGCGCCGGACCGGAATCAGGACCAGCCAGGACGGGGGACAATGCAGTCGCTAAGCGCCGGACGTTCGTGGGCAATCGTCTGCCTGTGCTCATCGGCGGTTGCGATTGCGCTGTCTGCGGGCGTGACCCCCGCGGCCGCGGTCGTTGCGAGGATCGGCGGTCACGGCTACGGGATCGCGCCGATCAGCGGCGCCGACGAAGCCAATCTGGGCGCTGCCGGTCTGGCTCAGCAAGCCGCCGGCCTCGCGCTCGGCCCGTTGGCTCACCGTTTTGAC
>JAXDGQ010000222.1:0-4669 GCA_034664965.1 Solirubrobacteraceae bacterium
GCGCGCGGATGCGCAAGCGCGGCTGGCTGCTCGGCGTGCCGCTGCTGGCGTACCTGCTCTCGCTGGCCCCCGTGCTGCTCTCCGGGCGTCCCAGCTTCTCCTCGTTCATGGCCCTGTCGGACTCGGCCGTGCACATGATCGGCGCGGACTACCTGATCCACCACGGCCAGGACTACGCGCACCTGGACCTGCGCAACTCCTACGGGCAGTTCATCCGCGACTACTACGGAACCGGCTATCCCTCCGGGGCCGACACGCTGTTCGGCGCCAGCGCGCTGCTGTTGCACCTGCCGCTCATCTGGGCCTTTCAGCCGTTCGTCGGCCTGATGCTCGCGCTGTGCAGCGGGCCTGCGTGGGTGCTCGCGCGCGCGGCCGGCCTGCGCGGCGCGTGGGCCGCCGGCGCGGCGCTCAGCGCGACCGTGCCGGCGCTCGTCTACGCCTACGAGCTAATCGGCTCGGTCAAGGAGATCACCGCGCTGGCGATGATCCTCACGCTCGGCGCCCTGGTCGTGGGGCACCGGCGCTGGCTGTCGCACTCGCCGCGGCGCGCGCTGCCGATCGCGCTCGTGCTCGCTGCCGGCGTGTCCGCACTCGGCGTCGGCTTCGGCGTGTGGGCGCTGGCCGCCGCAGCCGTCCTGGGCGTCCTGTTGTTGAGCCGGCGATCACAGATCGGCCAGCGCGCGGGGAGGCCGGGCGCCTCGGCGGCGCTGGCGACGGTCGGCGCCGGCGCGCTCGCTGTGCTGATCGGCGCCTGGCCGACCTGGATCCACGTCTCGGACTCGCTGCACGTCGCGCAGAACATCGCGTCCACTGCCAACCCCGGCAACCTGTCCGCGTCGCTGAAATGGACTCAGGCATTCGGCATATGGCTGCACGGCAGCTACAAGCAGCCGCCCGCCGGCGCGGCGCATTCGCTCACCGACGCGCTGATCGTCGTCGAGCTCGCCTGCTGCGCGCTCGGCGCCGTCGCGCTGCTGCGCGCCCGGCGCCATGCGCTGGCGGGCTGGATCGCGCTGATGCTGCTCGCCTGGCTCGTGCTCAGCCGCACCGCCACCACATGGGTGGACGCCAAGGCGCTCGTGCTCACCTCGCCGGTCGTCGTGCTGCTCGCGTGGTCGGGCGTCGCTGCGCTCGCCGCGGCGCCTGCGCGCCCGGGCCGCGCCGGCGGACACCCACGCGGGCCACGCCGCGCCGCGCGCACGCGCCCGTTCGCCGCCCTGCTCGCGCTCGCGCTCGTCGGCGGCGTTGTCGCCTCGGACCTCGCCCAGTACCACCGCTCCAACCTCGCTCCGACCGCCCGCTATGAGGAGCTCGCAGCGATCGACGAACGCTTCGCCGAGCGCGGGCCGACGCTGTTCACCGACTTCGACGAATACTCGATGTACGCGCTGCGCCACCTCGACGTCGGCGGCCCGGACTTCGTCTATCCGCCCGCCGCTCTTGCCGGCCTCGCCGGCGGCTATGGCCGCCCGGTGGCGCTCGATCGCGCCTCGCCGAGCTCACTGCGCCCATACCCGCTGATCGTCACGCGGCGCGATCCCAGCGCGTCACCGCCGCCGGCCGCGTACGCCTTGCTGTGGCACGGCGCCTACTACGAGGTGTGGGGGCGCCGGCGCGCCGCCAAGCCGGCGCTGGCGCACGTCGCCTCGCGCGGGCGTCCGCTGGCGTGCGCGCGCGTACTGCAAGCCGTGCGGCGCGCACGAGCCCTGCGCGCGCGCGCGATCGCCGCCGTCGCACCCGACATCGTGCACGTCGCGATCGCCCGCGCCAAGCGCCCCGCCGGCTGGGGGCGCCAGCGCACGGGCCTCGCCATGCGACGCGCCGGCACGCTGACGGTGCAGTTGCAGGTGCCGCGCCCGGGGATGTATGACATGTGGCTGCAGGGCCAGTTCATGGCGCCGGTGAGCGTCGCCGTCGACGGGCGCGCGCTCGCCTCGATCGCCGGGCAGCTGGCCGGGAACTCGCTCGTGCCCGACACGGCCACGCCGATCGCCGTGCGTCTGGCCGCGGGGCGCCATCGGCTGGCCGTCTCGCGCGCCGGCTTCAGCCTGGCACCCGGCAACGGCGGCGCGGCGGTGCTCGACGCCGTGCTGCTCACGCCCGCCGGCACGCCCGCGCGCAGACTGCAAGCGCTGCCCGCCCGCGCCGCCGCGCGCTCGCTCTGCTCGACCGGCTACCGGTGGATCGAGCTCGTCCGCGAATAGCGTGCAATCGCGGCACTTCGATCGCACGAAATCCATAGAGACCCTCCTCGCGCGCGCTGCTCCATCGGGGCGCGAACGTAGTCTGCTGCCAGTGGGCGCCGGCGAATCACCCGAGACCGATCAGATCCTGCTGGGCGAGAACCTGGCGCTGCTGCCGGCGTTCGCCGACGGCTCCTTTCAGCTGATCTACATCGACCCGCCGTTCAACACCGGTCACGCACAGGTGCGAAAGACGCTCGCCGTGGTCGCCGACGCGCAGGGGGAGCGGGTCGGCTTTCAGGGGCGCCGCTACCGCACGCGCCTGCTCGCCGAGTCCTCCTACCGCGACGCCTTCGACGACTATCTCGGCTTCCTCGCGCCGCGCCTGGAGCATGCCCACCGGCTGCTTTGCGAACAGGGAACGCTGTACTTCCACATCGACTATCGCGAGGCGCACCACTGCAAGCTGCTGCTCGACGAGATATTCGGCCGCGAGTGCTTCCTCAACGAGCTGATCTGGGCATATGACTACGGCGCGCGCGCCAAGCGCCGCTGGCCGGCCAAGCACGACACGATCCTCGTCTACGTCAAGGATCCGTCGGCCTACTTCTTCAACTCCGAGGATGTCGATCGCGAGCCGTACATGGCGCCCGGGCTGGTGACCGCGGAGAAGGCCGCTCGCGGCAAGCTCCCGACCGACGTCTGGTGGCACACGATCGTGCCCACCAACGGCGCCGAGAAGACCGGCTACCCGACGCAGAAGCCCGAGGGGATCGTGCGGCGCATGTTGCAGGCCTCCACGCGCCCGGGCGACTGGTGCCTTGACTGCTTCGCCGGCAGCGGCACGCTCGGCGCCGTCGCCGCCAAGCTCGGACGTCGCTACGTGCTGATCGACTGCAATCCCGAGGCCGTGCGCGTGATGCGCGAGCGCCTCGGCGATGGGCTCGCGGCAGCTGCGCCAGCGTGACGCGCCGGCGCCGGCGCGCATCGGCGAAAGCGACGTGCGAGCCTTTGGCGCGTGTACCACCTGGAGCTGCGCAAGTTCCCCCATACCGTCTGCCGCTTCAACCAGAGCGAGCAGCAGCTGCGCGCCGTCATCGTCCCCTGGACCAGCGAACAATGGATCGAGGAGGGCGAACGCAAGTGGAACTCCAACGAAGCCACCATCACCGTGCTCGAGGGACCCGAGCTGTCGATGCCCGACCTCGCCATGGGGCGCGGCTGGCGCAATGCGCAGCGCCGCAGCCAGGACGTGACCGAGCGCGTGCTCGAGGCCGTAAAGCGCGAGAAAGCCGCCGCTCGCTCGGCGGGGGAGCGCGGCCCGGATGCGGCGGCGGGCGTCGACGAAGCCGCCCCCGGTTCGCAGCTCGTCGCCGACTCGCTCGCCCTGGAGCTGCTCGGGCTGCTCGACGCCGGACCGGCGCTGCTATCGCGCGCCTGGGCGCTGGCGTCGCAGCGCCTCGGCGACGCGTCCGCAGCCGACTCGCTCGCGCTGGCCGAACAGGCGGTCCGCTCGCTCGTTGCGCGCGGGCTCGTCGTGCTTGCGACCGGTGGCGACGCCGGCGCGACGGACGTCCACAGCGAACCACTGGAGGCCCGGCTGCGCGCCGTCGACAGTTGGGGCGACAGTGAGGCCGGATCGCTCTGGATCGCCCGCAGGGTCTGAGCGCCCGGCGCTAGACTCCGGAGCGCGTGGTGGGCGTAGCTCAGTTGGTAGAGCTCCTGGTTGTGGTCCAGGCGGTCGCGGGTTCAAGTCCCGTCGCTCACCCTAAGAAAGCGCGAGGACGCCGGCTGAAGTCATCAGCCCCCCGAACAGCGCCCACAGGTAGCGCGCTCCGCTCGCGTCGAGTGCGGCACGGACGAAGTCCTCCGCCGTGAACAGCAAAAACATCAGTCCGGTAAGGACGCCGACAGTCACCACCGAGGCGTCGTCGAACTTCAGCACGACCCCGGCGATTACAAGCCACAGCACGCCTACGGCGAGCTCTATCCACCAGTACCGCGCCACCTGGGCGGCGAACCGGCGGAAGGGGTCCGCCAGCGCTATCGGCGGAGAGCCATGATCGGCCTTGAGATTGAGGGAATCGACTGCTTCTTGTTGGCTGGACATCTTCACTCCTTCTGTCTTGTTGATGGAGTGCGCAGCGTCTCGTCGCGCCCGGTGAGCGGTCATCACCCGTTCTGCGTGATTGGGCCGCGCAGCACCGCCTCCCTGCGGCGCCGAGTCGGACCGATGGCGTACGGCCGTCGCGTTACTGACGGATGCCGTCCTGTCGGTCCCCGTCTCGTCTAGACCCGTCGGCGACCGTCTTGCGTTTGGGCAGCAGCCCAATTCCGCTGCCCAAACCCAGCCGGAGCGCGCCTGATCCCGCCCCGTCGGCGCCCAGCGAGCCGGGCCGTCGCCGACCTACAGCCCCGTCTCGACTCCGATCTTGCCGGACTGGACCGCGTCGGCGAGCGCATTGTGATCGCGTGCGTTCTGCTCT
>JAXDGQ010000223.1:0-3824 GCA_034664965.1 Solirubrobacteraceae bacterium
CTCGTCAAGGCGCTCGCCGACCCCACGAGGTTGAGGATCATCGACGCGGTGCGCAAGGCGTCGCCAGAGGCCGTCTGCCAGTGCGAGCTTCTGCCGCTGTTCGCGATGTCGCAGCCTGCGCTCGCGAAGCACCTGAAGGTGCTGACCTCCGCCGGAGTGCTGCGAAGCGAGCGTCGCGGACTGTGGGCTTTCTACTACGCCGACCCCGACGCTCTGGAGGATCTACGCTCGTGGCTGATCTAGAGATGGCCCCGTCGAAGTGCTGCGCACCCGAGCAGCAGACGAACTGCTGCGAGCCCGATCAGAAGGCTGACTGCTGCTCGACCGGGCAGGAGAGCTGCGGCTGTGACGCGGGACGCCCTGAGGTCGTGCGGGACGAAGCTCCGGCATGAGCGAGCACGACGTCCATCTGCACGATCCGCAGACTCTGTATCGCCACTGGGAGGAGAGCCAGTGGAGTCCGTGGGACCCCGATCTGTCCACCGACCGCGAGCAATGGGCGACGCTGGAGGACCCGGCACTGCTGACCTTCGTCCTCGGCTCGCTGATGGTGGCCGAGGAGCGGATCACCACGAAGTTCTCGGGGCTGGTCGGCGCCGACGGCAGCGAGGAGGAAGTGACGTTCCTCGCGACACAGCAGATCGACGAGGCGAGACACATGCAGTTCTACGCGCGCTTTCAGGACGAGGTCGTCTCAGAGCCCTCGCTGATCTCCGTGCACGTCGAGCGCGCCCGCCAGCAGGTATCGCCGGCGTTTCGGACGATCTTCGACGACAAGCTCGTCGCAGCGCACGATCGCCTGCTTGCGAACCCCGGCGACCGTGCGGCGAAGGTCGCCTTCGTGACGATCTATCACCTCATTCTCGAGGCCACTCTCGGACTCACCACGTTCGAGTTCTCGACGCGCTTTCTGGAACGCGAGGAGCTGCTGCCAGGGTTCGTCGCCGGCTACTCAAAGATCCACCACGACGAGCAGCGCCACATCGGCTACGGGGTCTGGTTCCTGCGTGGGGCGGTCGCCGAGGAAGGCGCTCTCGGCGATGTCGTGCGCGGACAGCTGCGCGAGCTCCTCCCCGCCGTCGCCGAGTCCCTGACGCCGCCTGGCGATGCTGACGCGTCGGTACTCGGCGCGTCAGCCGAGGAGCTGCGCGCCTTCGCCCTCGACGGGCTGACACGCCGACTGCACATCGTCGGCGTCCCGCTCGACACGCTGTGATCGGTGTACCCACGCTCGCGCGCCGTGCAACAGCCGAGGCGCTCGGCACGTTCGCGCTGGTGTTCGCCGGGTGCGGCGCGGTCGTGACGAACGCCGAGCGAGCGGGCGCCTTGGGGAGCGTGGGCGTCAGCCTCGTCTTCGGGCTCGTGATCCTCGCGGGCATCGCCGCGTTCGGCCACCTCTCCGGCGCTCACTTCAACCCGGCCGTGACCACCAGCTTCTTCCTCACCCGCCACCTTCCCGGCCGCGACGCCACGACCTACATCGGCGCGCAGCTCGCGGGAGCCACAGCCGGCGCGCTTCTGCTGTGGGTCGTCTGGCCCGAAAAGCCCGCGCACCTCGGCGCGACGCTGCCGAGCATCGCCGTCGGCCGCGCGGTGATCGTCGAGGGCGTGATGAGCGCGCTGCTGATGCTCGTCATCCTCAGCGTCGCGACAGACACCAGGGCCGCCGGAGCGCCGGCCGCGATAGCGATCGGGGCGACGATCGCACTGGATGCTCTGTTCGGAGGCCCGCTGACCGGAGCGTCGATGAATCCGGCGCGCTCCTTCGCGCCCGCCCTCGTCGCCGGTGAATGGAAGGACTACTGGGTCTACCTCGCGGGGCCCCTGGCGGGCGCGCCGCTTGGAGCGTTCGCCTATCAGTTCGTGCGCGGCGAGCACAGTCGAGCAGCAGGCCCCGCGGCCGGCGAGAACTGATGGCGGTGGCGCTGTTCGTGTGCCTGCACAACGCGGGCCGCTCGCAGATGAGTGCCGCGCTGCTGGAGCGCGAAGCGGCCGGCCGCCACACGGCGCTGTCGGCGGGCACCACGCCGGCCGAGCAGATCCACCCCGAGGTCATCCAGGCGATGCTCGAGCTCTCGATCGATCTGTCCGGCCGCGTGCCTCAGCTGCTCACCCGCGAGCTCGCCGAACGCGCCGATGTCGTTGTGACGATGGGGTGCGGCGACGCCTGCCCCTACGTTCCCGGCAGGCGCTACATCGACTGGGATCTGCCCGACCCGAAGGGCAGGCCGCTTGCCGAGGTCCGGGCGATCCGCGACGACATCGCTACGCGGATCGGCGGCTTGGTCGCGGAGCTGGACGACGGCGCAGCATAGGGGTTGCCGGGGCAGCGCCAAGGCCCGGAGTCGGGCCTTGCCTCGTTCACACGACGGTGGCCTGCAGGAGCGCCCCAATGGCTCCGCACCCCAGCACGACGTAGAGCACCGTCAGCTTCGAGTGCCAGCGATTGAGCGCCAGGAAGGCACCGATCGCGATCAAGGCGGTGTACACGTCGACGACGCTCGTTTCCACGATCTGGACGGTGACGGCCGCGATCAGCCCGATCACTCCGGCGGCGACGCCGAGCAAGAACGGGCGCAGCCGCTCGTTCTCCGCCACCGCCACGAGCTGGCGGTGCAAGAAGATCGGGAAGACGAAGGCGGGGATGAAGATGCCGAGTGTCATGGCCAGGGCACCGCTGAGCCCGCCGGCAAGGTATCCCACGAAGGTCGAGAAGATGATCAGTGGCGCGGGCAGGACGCCGCTCATCGCGAGGCCGTCTACAAACTGGTGGCTGGTCAGCCAGTGGTGATGGGAGACCGCGCTGTCGCGCAGGAACGGGATCACCGTGTAGGCCCCCCCAAAGGTGAGCAGACCGGCCTTCAGCCCCTCGAAGAAGATCTTGGCGGTCAGCGAGAGCGTGACCGTTGCAGCCATGACCAGCGCCATGGCGGCGGGGCTCACAGCCAGCGAGTTGGCCTGCCGGCTCCAGCGGGACGCGTTCTTCCACAGCTCATAAGCCAGCCCGGCGCCGAGCAGAACGAGCACGAAGCTCGCATGCGCGAACAGAGTCAGCGCGAACCCCGCAAGCGCGAGCACGGCGAGCGGCAGGTCTGTGATGAACGCGCCGCTCAGGCGCACCAGAGCGCGCGCGACCAGAGCGCCGACGGCTGCCGTGAGGCCGTAGAAGAGCGCATGCAGGTGACTGGCGATGTTGGCCTCGACGTAGAGGATCGAGAGGCCGAGCATGAGGACGAAGCCCGGCAGCATGAAGCCGAGGCCGGCGAGAAAGCCACCCAGCTTGCCGCCGCGCAGGCGGCCGAAGTAGACGCACAGCTCGTGGGCCTCGGGCCCGGGTAGCACTTGGTATACGGCGAGCAGCTTCTTGAAGCTGTCCTCGGAGATCCAATGCTCTTCGTCGACGCACTCGCGCTTGATCATCGCGATCTGCGCTGCCGGTCCGCCCCACGCGAGCAGGCCGAACTTCAAAAAGCGAATGAAGATCGAGCGCAGCGGTTCCATGCGCCCCGGTTGGGTGGCCTCCGCAGACAAGTCCGCGGGATTGTGCCTTGTGTTCGAGGGGAGTCTCGACCCCGCTGGTGGCTAGTTGTATTGCTGAGAACGTTCGTCAGTGGACATCCGGGCCTCCTCGGAGGCTGGGCGGTGCTGAAGCCCCCCAGACCCAAGGAGGGCGCCGGGGGGTTGATGGACCGCTCCTCGCGCCCAGGCGCATCCCCCGCTGAGCCCCGGATATCAGGGCGTCATCCGCCGGCCACCGCGGCGCGTCGGCCTCTGAGATTGACCTGCCAGTTGGCCAGGGGCAGCAGGAACAGGACGGCGCCCAA
>JAXDGQ010000224.1:0-2965 GCA_034664965.1 Solirubrobacteraceae bacterium
GCGCAGCGCCAGCAGCCCCCGCGCGAGCTCGGGCTCGGCCGCTGCGAAGCGCTGCTCGGCGTCGGGCGCCGCCGTGTCGATGACCGTGCCGGAGGCGAGCACGAGCGTCATCGACTCGACCGTCGAATAGGAGTCCCACGTCACGCCGCAGCGCATGCCGCCGGAGTTGTTGGCGATCACCCCGCCGATCGTCGCGATGTCTTTGCTCGCCGGGTCGGGGCCGAGCTTGAAGCCGCGGCGCGCGAGCACCCGATTGGCGACGCCCAGCAGGGTGCCCGCCCGCAGCCTCGCGCGCTCCCCGCCGTCCTGCACCTTCACGCCGGAGAACCAGCGGCGCACGTCGATCATGATCCCGTCGGTCTGCGCCTGTCCGTTGAGGCTCGTCCCGCCGCCGCGGAAGTTGACCGCCATGCCGGTGCGCCGGGCGTAGGCGAGCACCCTGCCGACGTCCGCGGCGTCGTGCGCAATCACCACAGCCGCCGGAAAGCGGCGGTAGGGGCTGGCGTCGGAGGCGTAGGCGATCAGGTCGATCGCCCGGCACAGCACACGCTCGGCGCCGAGCAGCGAGATCAGGTCGCCGCGCAGGGGCTGCGGCGTTCCCGCGGCGAGCGAGTCGGGCGCGCGGTCTGGCGCGGGCGGTCCCGGCGGGCGGCCGATGCGCCGCGTGTCCGGTGCGAGCAGCGGCCGCACGCGCGCCCTCAAGCCAGCGCCATCCCGGGCGCGACATCGACCTGCACGAGCCGCGGCCCGTCCTGGGCGAGCGCCTGCGCAAGTGCGCCGTGCAGCTCGTCGCGGCCGGTGACGCTGACCGACGGCACCCCGTAGCTGCGGGCAGTGGCGGCAACGTCGAGCGCCGGTAGGTCCAGCGCCGGCGCGCCGGTCACGTTCTCGAGCGTTGCGAACCACTTGAGGATCGAGTACTCGTTGTTGCGCAGCACCAGGAACTTCACCGGCACGGCGTAGGCAGCCGCAGTCCAGAAGGCGGTGATCGCGTATTGAGCCGAGCCCTCGCCGAGCACGCATACGACCTGGCGCTCGGGCTGGGCGAGCTGGACCCCGACGGCCGCCGACAGGCCGAAGCCGAGCCCGCCGCTGGCGCTGAAGTAGTAGGAGCCGGGGCGCGAGAGGCGCAGCCGGTTGCGCAGCGCTGCGGTGCTGGAGGGCGACTCGAGCACGACGATCCCCTCCGGCGGGAACAGCTCGGCGAGCGTGGCGTGCACTTCTCCGCCCGACAGCAGCTCACCCGGCTGCAGCGGCTCGAGCTCTTGGCGCGCGGGCGGTGCCTCGCGCTCGCAGGGACCGGATAGCTCGTCGGCCAGCGCGCGCAGCGTCAGCGCGACGTCGGCGACGATCGCCTCGCCCATCGGCGCGCGCGCGGCCTCGTCGGGGTCGCACGTGATCGCCACCAGCGTCGTTCCGTCGGCGAGGAAGTCGCCTGGGATGTTCGGGTAGTACGGGAACACCGACGAGCCGGCGACGAGCACCAGGTCGTGGCCGGCGAGTGTCTGCGCGAGCGGGCCCACGGCCGGTGGCAGCATCCCCTGAAAGGCCGGGTGATCCTCGGGGAAGCCGATGCGGCTGCCTCCCGTCGGCGGCGAAGCCCATACGGGCAGCTGCTGGGACTCGACGAGCGCCACCGCGGCATCCCAGCCGCCGGAGGCGTCGATGTCCGGGCCGGCGACGAACACCGGGCGCGCGGCGGCTCTCAGGCGCTCGGCCAGGTCCGCGATCTGCGCCGGCGCGGGCTGGGCTCGCCCGGTGACCGTGCGCGCGATCTGCGAGGCGTAGTCGACCGGCTCGATCTCGACAAGCCAGTCGTCCATCGGGATCGACACGAACGCGGGACCAGCCGGGGGCAGCGTCGCGTTGTGGATCGCCTGGGCCAGCGCGAAGGGCACGTCGGCGGCGCGGGGCGGCTCGTGGCTGTACTTGACATACGGCTTGGGCACCTCGACGGCGTCGCGGTTGGTCAGGTTGGCCTGCATCGTGATCAGCGAGCGTGCCTGCTGACCGGCCGTCACCAGCAGCGGGGCGCGGTTGGCGCGCGCGTTGAAGATCGCCCCCACGCCGTTTCCCACGCCGGGAGCCGTGTGCAGGTTGACGTGCGCGACGTTGGCGCTGGCCTGCGCGTAGCCGTCGGCCATGCCCACGGCGACGGCCTCCTGAAGCCCGAGCACGTAACGGAAGTCCTCGGGGAAGGGCCCCAGCATGGGCAGCTCCGTAGAGCCGGGGTTGCCGAAGATCGTCGTCATCCCGTGCCGGCGGAACAGCTCGAAGGAGGCGTCGCGCACGCTCGTCATGTCAGGCTCTCCTCGTGCTCATCGAGCGCGAAGGCTACATGCGCGCGGCGCCGAGCAATCGCGCCGCTGATCCGAGTCCTTCCGAGCCACCGCCCAGGGCGGCCGCACATGCCCTCCGAGGATGGGCGCAGGGCGCGGGCTCTGTGGCTAGGAGGCGAGTGCGCCGGTGCGAAGGCAATGCGCACGAGGGGCCCGCCGTCGGCGAGGCCCCTCGTGTGCTGCCCTGCATGTGTGCTGGCTGCGCCCTAGCGAGCCTTCACTTCGAACAGCGGCTGGAAGCCGGTCCATTCTTCTTCGGGCGCACCGTTGACGTAGGCAATGTCCGGCGCCGGGAACGCGCCCACCGTGGGCGGCGTGCCGGACGGGTTTTCAAAGCCGTCCTGGACGCCGACGTTCAGCGAGTCATAGGGACAGCCCTGCGGTTCTGAGTTGCAGGCCTGCGGGCGCTGCGGCGTGCTGCCGTAGTCGCTCGTGTTATAGGAGATCGTGACGATCGCCTTGGAGGGCAGGTTGGCGATTTTCAGCGGCAGCGAGATCTTCACGGCCTTGCCGTTGAAGCATTCGCCCATGTGGTACCAGGCGCCCGCGCTTTCGCCGGTGCATTTGGGGCTCGCAGACGGCCGGTAGGCGATCTTGAACACCTTCGAGCCGCCACCGAGCAGCGC
>JAXDGQ010000225.1:0-5776 GCA_034664965.1 Solirubrobacteraceae bacterium
CCCGACAACGACCTCGAGTACGCGAGCAACTTCCTCGGGATGATGTACAAAATGACCGAGCTCAAATACGAGCCCGATCCGCGTCTGGCGCGCGCGCTGGACGTGCTGTTCATCCTCCACGCCGACCACGAACAGAACGCCTCGACGAGCGCCGTGCGTTCGGTCGGCTCGACGCAGGTCGACCCCTACACGGCCGTCGCGGGCGGCGTCGCGGCGCTGTACGGGCCGCTGCACGGAGGCGCAAACGAGGCGGCGCTGCGGATGCTCGACCGGATCGGCAGCGTGGAGAACATCCCCGCCTTCCTCGAGGGCGTCAAGGAGGGCAAGGAGCGCCTGATGGGCTTCGGCCACCGCGTGTACAAGAACTACGATCCGCGCGCGCGGATCATCAAGAAATACCTCGACGACGTGTTCGAGGTGCGCGGCAAGAGCCCGCTGCTGGAAGTCGCCTCAGAGCTCGAGAAGCGGGCGCTCGACGACGACTACTTCACCTCGCGCAAGCTCTACCCCAACGTCGACTTCTACTCCGGGCTGATCTACGAGGCGCTCGGCCTGCCCGTCGCGATGTTCCCCGTGATGT
The DNA here is from genome assembly GCA_034664965.1 of Solirubrobacteraceae bacterium. Taxonomy (GTDB): domain Bacteria; phylum Actinomycetota; class Thermoleophilia; order Solirubrobacterales; family Solirubrobacteraceae; genus Palsa-744. Next base: position 581 of record JAXDGQ010000225.1, read on the forward strand.
TCGCCATCGGCCGCACCAGCGGCTGGATCGCGCAGTGGCTGGAGATGGTCGAGGACTCCGAGCAGAAGATCGCCCGCCCCCGCCAGATCTACACCGGCGAGCGCGACCTCGACTACGTCCCGATCGATCGGCGCAGCTAGAGCACCAGCGTCGCGCCGTTTACGCGCAGCCACTCGCGATCCTCGCGATAGTCCGGGCACCAGCGCTCCAGCAGCGCCCAGTAGCGCGGCGAGTGGTCGAGCACCTGCAGATGGACCACCTCGTGCCAGACGACGTAGTCGAGCACCCGCGAGGGCGCCAGCAACAGGCGCCAGTTGAAGCTCATGCTCCCGTTCGCCGAGCACGATGCCCAGCGCGTGCGCTGCGCGCGGATCGAGAGATCGCGGTAGGGAGTGCCCGCGAGCGCCGTCGCGCGATCCAGCCGCGGCGCGATCTCGGCGCGCGCCGTGCGCCGGTAGAAGCGCTCGATCGCCGGCTGCGGGTCGGCGGCGGGGACGAGCAGCCGCTGGCCCTCGCGGTGCACGCGGGTGCGCCCCCGCTGCGTCACCAGCTGCAGCGAATCGTCGAGCAGCGGCAGCGTTCCCGCGCGCGCAGCGACGCGCGCGAGCGCCTCGTGCGCCTCGCCGAGGCGACGCTCGATCCACGGGCGCAGCTCGCGCACGGCCGCCGCCGCCGCGCGCTCGGGGGCGCGCGCGGGCAGCACGACTTCGACGCCCGCGTGGGCGTGCACGTTGACGCGTACGCGCCGCGCGCGCGAGGAGCGGCGCACGGTGTAGGGGATCTCGGTCACCCAGCGGAGAGTACGGGTCGCGCCGGGTGCATAATCAGCTCGCGATGAGCAAATCCAGGATCAGGCTGCCGCGCGACGTGCGCGAGCCCTATCAGGTGTATCTCAACGGCGTGCCCCAGCAGCTCGGCGCGGACTTCTGCGTGCGCGAAGGCTCGCTGGTGTTCGAGCAGGACCTGCGCAAGGACAAGATCAGCGCCTGGCGCTGGCTGCTCGGCGCGTGGGGCGTCGGCACGTATCGCCAGAACGACTCGGTGGATGTTCGCTACGAGGCGCCCGACGGCTCTCCTCGCGTAGCCGAGGGGCTGGAGATCGAAGCCGGGTAGATCGCCCGCTCCCACGGCCGCGCCAGCTTGAGCGCGCTGACGATCGCGCGCGTCGCCGGCGAGCGGTTGAGCGTGTAGAAGTGGACGCCCGGCGCGCCCGCCGCGAGCAGTTCCGAGCACTGCAGCGTCGCGTAGGCCACGCCGAAGTCGAGCACCGCCTCGGCGTCTGACTCGCGGCCGTGCAGCTCCGCGCGCAGGCCGTCCGGGATCGCCGAACCGCACATGCTCGCCATCCGCTCCAGCTGACCCACCCGGGTGATCGGCATGATGCCCGGGATGATCGGCACCGTGAGGCCTGCGCGGCGCGCGCGAGCGACGAAGTCGAAATAGAAATTGTTGTCGAAGAACATCTGCGTGATCAGGAAGTCCACCCCGGCGTCCACCTTCTCGGCGAGGTAGCGCAGGTCGCTCTCGGCGCTCTCGGCGTGGATGTGCGTCTCGGGGAAGCACGCCGCGCCGATCGCGAACTCGTAATCGCCGCCGATCAGCGCCACCAGCTCGCGCGAGTACTCAAGGCCCCCCTCTGTCTTCGTCCAGGCGTCCTCGCCCTCCGGCGGGTCGCCGCGAAGCGCCAGCACGTTTTCGATCCCGGCCGCCTGCATCTCGTCCAGCGTCGCGCGCAGCTCGGGCACGGTCGCGCCGACGCACGTGAAGTGCGCCATCGCCTCCAGGCCGAACTCCTCCTTTATGCGCTTGACGATCTCGATCGTCTTGGACCGGCTGGAGCCGCCCGCCCCGTAGGTCACCGACACGAACGACGGCTCCAGCGCCTTGAGCTCCTGCAGTGCCCTGTACAGGTTCTGCTCGCCCGCCTCGGTCTTCGGCGGGAAGAACTCGAAGGAGAACACCGGTGTCTCCCCCGTGAGGATCTCTGAGATGCGCATCTGACAATTATGCAGTCCAGCGCTCCGGCTCCCCGGGCACGAGCTGCGCGCGGCCGGTGGCCTGCATGTGCGTGAGGTAGCTGAGGATCTCCGAGAGCAGCCACTGCGCGTTCTGCTGGGAGATCGCCTCGCCGTACACGCGCCCGACCAGCTCGAAGGCGCTCAACGGCCCGTCCTGCAGGCCCGTCGCCAGGCGCTCGAGACGCTCGTGCACGAGCGTGCGGTTGCCTTCGATGTGCGCGTGCACGTCGGCGAACGTGCGCCCGTGTCCCGCCAGGCACAGGCGCGCGCCGAGCTTCTGCACGACGTCCAGCGAATGCAGGAACTCGCCGACCGGGTCGGGCGTGTGGCCGTAGTCGAAGTACAGCGAGATGCGCCCGAGCAGGTGATCGCCGGAGATCAGCAGCCGCCGCTCGGGCTGGAACAGGCACACGTGCGACGGCGCGTGTCCGGGCGTCTCGTATGTCGTCCACGGGCCGAGCGCGGTTTCGATCGTGACGCCCGTCAGCAGGTCTCGGTCGGGCTCGATCACCGCGGCGATGCCCGTGCCGATCGGGCTGGAGCGGCGCTGCTCGGCGTAGCGGCGCAGGGGCTCCTCCGGCACGCCGCTCTGGCGGGCGACCTCCAGGCGCCGCGCGAGCACCGCGCCGGGGTCCTCGGCCATGCGCGTCATGTGCTGGTGGTTGGGATGCATCCACAGCTCGCAGCCCGCGCGCGCCACGATCGTCGCCGCCTGGCCGTAGTGGTCGGAGTGCGCATGCGTGCACACCACCAGGCGCGTTTCCTCCAGGCGCAGCCCGCACATCGCAAGCGCGCGTTCGAGGTTCTCCAGCGAGTCCGGCTGGTGCATGCCCGTGTCGAACAGCACGAAGCCGTCGTCCGCGGCGACCGCCCAGGCGTTGCAGTGGGGGACGCCCGGCCACGGCAGCGGCAGGCGCAGGCGATAGACGCCGCGCATCACCGTTTCGCCCCTGCCCAGCTCGCGTTTGGCTGCCGAGCGCGACGTCTTGGGCGCGCTTGTGCGATTCCCCGCCTCGGCCACGCGGCGGAGACTAGACTACGGGCCCTGAGCTACATAGGGAGGAGCAGGCATGGCTGATCAGGACAGCGACAGCGCAAGCAAGGCCGCGACGAAGGTTCAGGAGGCGGCCGCCAACGTCCGGCAGGCGAGATCGCCTCGCAAGCGCATCACCAAGAGCTCTCCCGAGTCGGTCGCGCGCCGCTACTTCGAGGCGATCGGCGCGCGCGATCTGGACACCGCGGTGGGCCTGTGGGCCGACGGCGGGCGCGACAACATCCGCGGACAGAGGGACGTGATCGCCCCGGAGGGCGTGCGCGCGTTCCTCGGCGAACTGATCGACGCCACGCCGGATCTGGTCTTCGAGATCCTCTCGACGACCACGCAGGATGAGCGCTGCGCCGCGCAGTACCGCATCAGCGGGACCTTCGCCGGACCGGGCTCGCTCAACGGCATCCAGCCGACGGGCGACCGCTTCGTGATCGAGGGGATCGACCTGGTGACCGTCAAGGACGGCCTGATCCAGGCAAACGAGGCGTTCCCCGACTCGATCTCGCTGCCACGCCAGGTCGGCCTGATGCCGGCGCAGGGCTCGCTCGCCGAACAGCGAATGACCGGCGCGTTCAACGCCAAGACGCGCCTGACCGCGCGCCTGTCGGCCGGCGACGCGCAGATGGTCGCCACGGGCGTTTGGGTCGTGCAGGGCCAGCCGGGGCGCTGCAACGTGTACCTGATCGAGGACGACGGCGGCGTGACGATGTTCGACGCCGGCGCGCGCACGATGACCCGCTCGCTGGCCAGCGCCGGCGCGAAGCTCGGCGGGATCCGCCGGATCGTGCTCGGCCACGCGCACACCGACCATCGCGGGGCGGCGCCCGGCATCGGGGCGCCCGTCTTCTGCCACCCCGCCGAGGTGCAGGACGCCGAAGGCAGCGGCGGCTTTCGCTACTGGCCCGAGGGGCTCAAGGGCCTGCGGTTCCCGCAGCGCCAGCTGCACAAACTGATGCACCGCTACGCCTGGGACGCCGGGCCGGTCGACATCGCCGGCACGCTCACCGAGGGAGACGAGGTCGCCGGCTTCAGCGTTGTGGAGATACCCGGTCACGCCCCCGGGCAGATCGCGCTGTGGCGTCAGTCCGATCGCCTGGCGCTCGTCAGCGACTGCTTCTACACGGTCGACATGTGGGGACGCGACTGCGAACCGCACCTGCCGCTGGCGATGTACAACTTCGACACCGAGCAGGCACGCGCGAGCATGCGCAAGCTCGCCGCGCTGGAGCCGGCGGCGGCGTGGCCGGGGCACGCCAAGCCGCTCACCGGCGACGTGCGCTCGCAGCTGGAGCGCGCGGCCGAGCTCTGAGCAGGGCGTCGGCGAGAGTGGGCAAGCGCTCACGCGGCAGAGAGCGCCTGCGCGCCCCGAGCAGCGACTACTCCGATGTCGAGGGCAACGTGCTCACGCTGCGCGGGTCGCTAACGCCGGCCGCGCGCCGGGAGTATGCGCAGACGCTCGCGGGCGGCGGTGGGCGAGCCGCGGCCAGCCAGGAGGACACGTGGCAACGCGCGGTCGAGCTGTTGTTCGAGCGTCTCGCCGTGCGCTGGACGATCGCCGGCGCGCCGATCGAGCGCCAGCGCGAGCTGCTGGCCCGACTGCGCGCCGCCTCGCCGCAGGAGCGCGCATGGGTGCGTGCGACGCTGCGCGAGCACTGCGCCACGCACTTTCCCGACGTGCAGGCGCCCTAGCCGTCGCCGAGCAGCTCCAGGCGCGGACCCTGCCCGCTGGCCGCTGAGACGAATCGTGCCGTCGCCGGGCTGAGTACGAACTGCAGCGTCTCCCCGCCCTCGGCGAGCACCTCGACGCGCCGTCCGTCCTCGCGCACGGCGACGACCGTGCCCCTCTCGAAGTCTCCGCCGAAATGCGCGATTCGCGCCTTGGCGCCGACTCGCGGTACGGGACGCGTGGGTCCGAGCATGAATCGATGCTACGACCCGCAGATGCAGGGCGCACGGCCGTCGCGATCGGGCTCCTGGGCCCTGCCACGATTGCGCTCGTGCAGCCGACGCCTCGGGCCGCCGCGACCGCTACGGTGGCTGCGATGCGCCGCACCAAGATCGTCGCCACCATAGGACCGGCCTCGCGCGAGCCGGAGACACTGCTGCGCATGGTCGAGGCGGGCATGGACG
>JAXDGQ010000226.1:0-3488 GCA_034664965.1 Solirubrobacteraceae bacterium
ATCATGCCAGCGCGCCCACCGCCCTCGATGGTCATGTTGCAGACCGTCATGCGCCCCTCCATCGACAGCGCCTCGATTGCCGGGCCCGCGTACTCGACGACGTGGCCGGTCATGCCGCCGACGCCGAGTCGGCCGAGCGTGCCGAGGATCAGGTCCTTGGCTGTGACGCCGAAGCCGAGCTCGCCCTCGTAGTCGATGCGCATGGAGCGCGGCTTGTGCTGGACCATGGACTGCGTGGCGAGCACGTGCTCGACCTCGCTGGTGCCGATGCCGAAGGCGAGCGCGCCGAAGGCGCCGTGCGTGGAGGTGTGCGAGTCGCCGCAGACCATCGTCATGCCCGGCTGGGTCACGCCGAGCTCGGGGCCGATCACGTGCACGATGCCCTGGCGGTCGGAGCCGAGCGAGTAGACGGGCACGCCGAACTCCGCGCAGTTGCGCTCGAGCGTTTCCACCTGCACGCGGGAGAGGGTGTCCTTGATCCGCGCCGCGACCGGGGTTCCATCGGTGGGCGTGTTGTGGTCGGCCGTCGCCAGCGTCCGGTCGGGGCGGCGCACGGGGCGGGCCGCCATGCGCAGGCTGTCGAACGCCTGCGGGCTGGTCACCTCGTGGACGAGATGCAGGTCGATGTAGAGCAGCCCATGAGCCACCTCGTGCGTCTCCCAGATCTTGTCGAACAGCGTCTGTGGCATCTAGCTCCTCCTCAGTCCAGCGGAGACGACCGCGAGGAACGCGGCTTCGTCATCGGCCGGGTTCTCGAAGTGGTGGGGCAGGTCGGCGTCGAAGGTGACGCAGTCGCCCTCGCGCAGCAGATAGCGCTGCCCGTCGCAGACGAGCTCCACGCTGCCGCGCTCCACGACGGCCGTCTCGCGGCTGCCCGGCTCGTGCATCGGCGGGTCGTCGGCTGCGCCGGTGGCGCTCCCGGCCGCGAGCGTGTGGCGCGAGAGCTCGGCACGCTGGCCGGGCTGGGCGGCGGTCAGCACCTCGAAGCGATGGCCGCGCCGCGCGTTGCCGCCGCGCTGGCGCTGTGAAGCGCGCACGATGGTCACGGTTGCGCCCTCGTCCAGGCGCAGCAGCTGCGACAGGCGCAGCTCCAGGCCGGCGGCGATGCGCGAGGCCACGGTCAGCGTGGGGCTGGTCTCGCCGCGCTCGACCTGCGAGAGCATCGGCGCGCTGACACCGCTGCGCGCAGCCAGGTCGCGCAGGGACAGATCGGAGGCCTCGCGCAACGCTTTGACCCGTGCGCCCACCACCGTCAGGGACGGCGGTGCCGCCTCCCGGTCGAGCGGGTCGGCGGGCGCGCGCGCGATGTCGCGGGGTTTGGCGGCTGTCGCCATAGTGCGTACGTTATCACGGACAAACGTTATGCGCTTCGCAAGCGACCGCCCACCCTGCCCCGGGGCCGCCGCGAGGCGGCAATGGTCAGCCCGGCGAGACCTCGGGCAGCCCGATCGCCTGATCGGCGCGCGAGCGCGCGACGGCGACCGACAGCGCGCGCACGTACGCGCGCGCGGCCGCGTCGATGATGTCCGTCGACACGCCCTGCCCGGCGCCGGTGACGCCTTGCACCTCCAGCACGACGGACACCTCGCCGAGGGCGTCCTGGCCCTCGGTGACGGCGCCGATCGTGAAGTCGCTGAGCTTGGCGGACACGCCAGTGGCGACGTTGATCGCCTGAAAGACGGCGTCGATCGGACCGTCGCCGGTGAACGACCCGGTGCTGGAGGCGCCCTCGGGCAGGGTCACCGAGACCTTCGCGTGCGGCGGGCGCAGCGATGACGCATCGACCTCGAACCACTCGAGCGCGTAGCCGGCGATCTCCTCGCGCAGCTCGTCGGTGACGAGCGCCTCGAGATCCATCGCTGTCACCTGCTTCTTGCGGTCGGCGATCTCCTTGAAGCGCTTGAAGGCTGTGTTCAGCGCCTGCCCGTCGATCTTGAAGCCCATCTCCTGCAGCGCCTGGCTGAGCGCGTGACGGCCGGAGTGCTTGCCGAGCACGATCGAGTTGCTGCGCAGGCCGACGGTCGTCGCGTCCATGATCTCGTAGGTGGTGCGCTCCTTGAGCACACCGTCCTGGTGGATGCCGGACTCGTGCGCGAACGCGTTGCGCCCGACGATCGCCTTGTTCGGCTGCACCTGGTAGCCGGTCAGACGGGAGACCAGCCGGCTCGTGCGCGCGATCTCCGTCGTCTCGATCCCCGTCCACAGGCCGAGGCTCGGCTCGCGCGTGTGCAGCAGCATCGCGATCTCCTCGAGCGAGGCGTTGCCGGCGCGCTCGCCGATTCCGTTGATCGCGCACTCGACCTGGCGGCAGCCGGCTTCGATGCCGGCGAGCGAGTTGGCGACTGCCAGGCCGAGGTCGTCGTGGCAGTGGACGGAGAGCACGACCCGGTGCAGGTCTGGGACCAGCTCGTAGAGACGAGCCAGGAAGGCTGCGAACTCCTGCGGTATCGCGTAGCCGACCGTGTCGGGGATGTTGATCGTCACGGCGCCCTCGTCGATCGCGACCTGCACCACAGCGGCGGTGAATTCGACGTCCGCGCGGCTGGCGTCCATCGGCGAGAACTCGACATCGTCCAGATACTCCTTGGCGTGTGCGACCGCGGCGCGAGCCTGGCCGATGACGTCCTCGCGAGTCGTTTTCAGCTGGTGCTCGATGTGGATTTCCGACGTCGAGATGAACGTGTGGACACGCGGGCGCCCGGAGTCCTTGACCGCGTTCCACGCCGCGTCGATGTCCTGATGGCTCGTACGCGCCAGACCGCAGATCACCGGACCTTCGACCTCCTGCGCGATCGCCTGCACGCCTTCGAAGTCGCCCGGGGAGGCGATCGGGAAGCCGGCCTCGATCACGTCCACCCCAAGCCGCGCCAGCTGCTGGGCGATCTCGAGCTTTTCCTGCTTATTCAGCGATATCCCCGGCGACTGCTCGCCGTCGCGCAGCGTCGTGTCGAAGATCAGGACGCGGTCGGACTCGCTGCGTCCGGATGGAGTGCCTGGCGAAGTGCTCATGTCGTTCGTGCTCCTTCTGTAACTCGCTTGACGTTCCTCTCTGCTGGGTATGCGGCTACGCGGCCGCCACGCGTTATTCCCCCCGAGGGGGGAGCAGGAGCAGCGAGAGAAGCGAGTTCTGCAACGACATCTGCGAGGGAGGGTACCACCGGCTCCCGCGCGCGCCAAGCGGGTTCAGGGGGTGAGGACGACCTTGCCGACGTTGCGCCGCTCGGTGATCATCGTCTGCGCGGCGCCGGCGTCCTCGAAGGAGAAGTCGCCGGCGACGACCGGTTTGACCGTGCCGTCGTCGAGCATCTCCTGCAGGGGGCCGATCCACGGCGCCAGCGTGCCGCGATCCTTCCACAGCGTCAGCATGTTCAGGCCGATCACGGCCTTCGATTCGGACATCTGCTTGATCATGCTGAAGCGCGGCATGCGGATCACCGTGCGCAGCGCCGTGATCAGGTTGCGCCGCTGGCCTGAGACGACGGCCGAGG
>JAXDGQ010000227.1:0-7759 GCA_034664965.1 Solirubrobacteraceae bacterium
GCGTTGCAGCGCACGCGGTAGCGCGCCGCCTCGCGCGCGATCGCCTTGGTGAAGCCGATCACGCCGGCCTTCGCGGCCGAGTAGACGGCCGAGCCCTGCGACCCCACGCGCCCGGCCTCACTGGCGACGTTGACGATCGAGCCGGCGCGGCGCTGCTGCATCCCCGGCAGCACCGCGTGCGTGACGGCGAGCACGCCGCGCAGGTTGACGCCGAGCACGAAGTCCCACAGCTGCTCGTCGGTGTTGACGAAGAACGCGAAGCGATCGGTGCCGGCGTTGTTGACGAGCACGTCGATCTCGCCGAGCGCGTCGCGCGCCGCCGCCACCCCGGCGCGCACGGACGCGGCGTCGGCGACGTCGAGTGCGAAGCCGAAGCCGTCGAGCTCGCCGGCGACGTCGGCGGCGCCCTGCTCGTTGAGGTCGCCGATCGCCACGTGGGCGCCCTCGGCGGCCAGCCGGCGGGCGGTCGCCGCGCCGATGCCCGAAGCACCACCGGTCACCAGCGCCGTCTTTCCCTCGAGCGTCATCGCCCGAACCCTATACTCGCCGCGATGTCATCCGAGGCCGCCGACCCCGTAGCGATCATCGGCGCCTCGGGAGCGCTCGGATTCGGGCTGGCGGTGCGCCTCGCGCGCGCCGGCGTGCCGGTGCTGATCGGCTCGCGCGACCCCGACCGCGCCGCGGAAGCCGTCCAGCGGGCGCTTGCGGTCGTTCCCGACGGCGCGTTCACGGCCTGTGAGAACGCCGAGGCGGCGCGCGGCGCCGACACGATCGTGCTCAGCGTGCCCTTTCGCAACCACTCCGAGACGCTCACGAACCTCAAGGACGCGCTGGCGCCCGGCAAGCTGGTGATCGACGCGACCGTGCCGCTGGCCGCGGCCGTCAGTGGAAAGGCCACGCGCATGCTCGGCGTGTGGCAGGGCTCGGCTGCGCAGCAGACGGCCGAGATGGTGCCCGACGGCGTGCGCATCGTCTCGGCGCTGCACACCGTGAGCGCCGCCTCGCTGACCGACCTCGAGCACCCGCTCGAGCAGGACGTGCTGGTGTGCGGCGACTCTCGCGAGGACAAGCGCGCCGCGGCCCGGATGATCGAGCGCATCGCCGGTCTGCGCTGCGTCGACTGCGGGCGCCTGGAGATGTCGCGCATCACCGAGTCGCTCACGGCGCTGCTGATCGGCATCAACAGCCGCTACAAGGCGCACGCAGGCATCCGCCTCACCGGCCTGCCAGACCCCTCCTGGGAGTGAGCCCGCCGGGCGCAGGCGACGTCGTGGTGCTGGCCGGAGGGACCGGCGGGGCCAAGCTCGTGCGCGGGATGGCCGACGTGGTCGACCGCGAGCGCCTGGTGGCGATCGCCAACACCGGCGACGACATCGAGATCTACGGCTCCTACGTCTCGCCGGACCCCGACCTGATCTCCTTCTGGCTCGCCGATGAGATCGACGAGCGCGGCTGGGGACTGCGCGGGGACAGCTTCTCCGTGATGGACGCCCTGCGGGCGCTCGGCTCGGATGTGTGGTTCAACCTCGGCGACCGCGACCTCGCCTGGTGCATCGAGCGCGCACGCATGCTCGCCGAGGGAGCCTCCCCAAGCGCGGCGCTTGCCCGACTCGGTCGGGCGATCGGCGTGATCGCGCGCGTGCTGCCGATGAGCGACGACCCGGTGCGCACGTGGGTCCGCGGCGCCGAGGGCTGGCGCAGCTTTCAGGAGTTCATGATCCGCGACCGCGCCTCCGCGCCGGTCGAGGGCCTGGAGTTCCGCGGCGCCGAGCAGGCCCATCCGACCGAGCAGGTGCTCACGGCGATCGCGGGCGCCCGCGCGATCGTGATCGGACCGTCCAATCCGCTCGCCTCGATCGCGCCGATCCTCGCCGTGCCGGGGATCCGCGAGGCGCTGAAGGACGCCGCCGCACCGGTCGTCGCGGTCAGCCCGATCGTCGGCGGACAGGTGCTCAAGGGGCCGACGGCCTCGTTCATGGAATTCGCCGCGCTGGAGTGCAACGCCGGCGGCGTCGCCGACTTCTACGGCGAGCTGCTCGACGGGATCGTCGCCGACGAGGACGCCAACCGCGAGCTGCCGAGCCTGCGCGTGGACACGCGGATGGACGACGCCCAGGCGCGCGCGAGTGTCGCCGCGCACACGCTCAGCTTCGCCGAAGCACTCGCCGGCTAGCGCCCGGAGTGCTCGCCGGCTAGCGCCCGGAGTGCTCGCCGGCTGGTGGCCGAAGCACTCGCCGGCTAGTAGGCCGGCAGGTTCTTCTCGCGCCAGGCCTGCAGCGAGTCCAGCGCGCCACCGATGACGCGCCCGAGGAACGTGTCGCGGTCGTTGGCGTGCGGCAGCGGCTCGTCGGGGACGTCGACCTCGAGGAAGTCGCACAGCGGCTGCCAGCCGTCGGTCACCTCCCACACGAGCAGGCGCTCGGCGGGGACGGCGCGCTTGACCTCCTCTGTGTGGGCGAGCATCTGCTCGATCAGCTGCTCCGGCCGCTCGTGGCCGGCGGCGAAGGTGCCCTGCGGGCCCCAGAACATGCGATCGACGAGCTGCAGGTAGCGCGCCCAGCGCGGATCGACCTCGGCGCGGGCGCGGGCGAGCAGGGGCATCAGCGAGTCGCCGTGCGACATCGTCTGAATCGTCTCGCGAAAGCTGCGCTCCCAGGCCTGCGGATCGCGCACGCTGAGCAGCACCTTGGCCTGCGGGTAGACGTCGATCAGCTCGCGGTAGAAGTAGCCGCCGGGCCAATCGACCGTCGAGTGCTGGCCCGCGAAGACCTCGTCCCAGATGGCCTCGCCGTCCAGCGCCCGGTCCCACAGCGCCACCTGGTCGAGGTCGGCGATCACGTTGACCCAGTGGTAACAGGGGCCGAGGCCGAGCTGCTCGAGGGCGAGCTTCTGCGTCAGCGTGCCCGTGCGCGGAAGCCCGGCGCCTATCAGCCTCATCTGGTCCCTCCTCGGTGGCGGTTGACGGCCCGACGGCCGTCGATGACGTCCGCATCGCAGCAGATCGGCGTCGATCCTACGCGAAGAACTGAGTAAGAACGGCGCATCGAGTCCGCTGATCGGCTGTTTCTGTGCCTATCGTCAACAGTCGAGCTGGACGTTTCTCCTCAGACGCCCGACCCCAAAGGAGCCCCACCGGTGTCCACCGGCCTGCACCGCTACGGCGGCCTCTCGACTTTCACCGGCCCGATCGCCGCGACGCGCAATCGCTCGCGCCGCAGCGGCGTGCGGATCAGCGGGCTGGCCGTGTCGGACTCCCCCGAGCCGCTCACCCAGGCGCAGGCGCTCGCGGGCCTGGGGCTCAGCGGCAACGCCTTCGCCGAGGGCATCTTCGAGCGCTGCGGCGTCGAGCGCCGCCACCTGAACCTCAGCGAGGAGTTCCTCGGCAGCACGCTGCAGGGCCGCGCCGCGCAGATCGAGCGCGAGCTGATGGCCCACGCGGTCCGCGCCATCGAGCAGCTGCAGATCGATCCGCTGCAGATCGGCACGGTGATCAGCGCGACCCTCTACTCGCTCGGCGGCCCGACACTCGCCCAGCGCCTGGTCGAGCACTTCCAGATGGACCCGACGACCGACAAGTACCACATCACCGGCGTGGGCTGCGCTAGCGGCGTGCCGCTGATGCGCCTCGCCGGCCAGGCGCTGCGCGAGCATCCGCACAAGCAGGCTCTGGTCGTGGCGGGCGAGAGCATGAGCGGGCTGATGCCCTCCTCGCCGGCCGACAGCAAGGCCAAGATCGTCAGCTCGGCGATCTTCGGCGACGGCTGCGCGGCCGCCGTGCTCTCCGGCGACGCCCGCGCCGCAGGCCCGGCGATCCTCGCCTCCCAGGTGCACCAGATCCCCGGCACGCTCGACGCGGTCACCATGCAGCTCTCAGAGCAGGAGGGCTTCCTGGAGCTCGCGCGCGAGCTGCCCGACCTGGCCGGCGCCGGACTGGGCGAGGTCGTCGACGGCTTCCTGCGCCACAACCGCCTGCACCGCGCGGACATCGACCACTGGATCGTGCATCCGGGCGGCCGGCGGATCATCGAGAACGTGCAATCGGCGCTGGCGCTCTCAGACGAGGACGTGGCGACGAGCTGGCGAACGCTGGCCGACCACGGCAACGTCGGCACCCCGTCGATCTTCTACGTGCTCCAGGATGCGATCAAGTGCGACGAGCCGCAGGCCGGTCAGCGCGGGCTGATGGTCACGATCGGCCCCGGCGTGACCGTCGGGCTGATGCTGCTCGGCTGGTGAGCGCGGTCCGGCGCTCACTATCGTCTGCGGGCAGATGCGCACCGCAGCGATCCTCCCGGTAAAGCGCTTCGACCGCGCCAAGTCACGCCTCGGCGCGAGCGTCGCCGACACGCTGCGCGGGCAGCTCGCGCGCGCGATGGTCGCCGACGTGCTGCAGGCGCTCGCGGGCACCGCCACGATCGAGCGCACGATCGTCGTCACGTGCGAGCCCAGCGTGCGCGACAGCGCCGCCGAGCTGCGGGCGCTCGTCGTGCCCGACTCAGACGAGCTCAGCCAGTCGGCCGCCGTCGCGCTCGGCGTGCGCACGGCGCTGGCCGAGGGCTTTGAGCGGGTGCTGTGCATTCCCGGTGACTGCCCGGCGCTGGATCCGGCGGAGCTCGATGCGCTGCTGGCCGCACGCCGCACCGGTTCAGGCGCGGCGGCGCAGGTCGTGATCGTCCCCGACCGACACGGCACCGGTACCAACGGCCTGCTGCTCACGCCACCCGATGCGATCTCCCCCAGCTTCGGCCCCGGCAGCTGCGCGCGCCATCGCGACCTCGCGCACGCGGCCGGCGTGAGCTGCCGCGTCGAGCGCCCCCCATCGCTGCTGCTGGACATCGACACCGGCGCCGACCTCGCCGTGCTGCGCGACCGCCTCGCGCACTCAGACGCCCCGGCCGCGCGCACGCGCGCCGTGCTAAGCCAGGAGGAGCGCCCGAAGGTCCTCTCCGTCGTCAACGGCGACTGAGCGGACGCGAGCGCATCATGGCGAGCCTCCGCGCCCGCGCCCTCCCCGGCCTGCCCGAGCTGCGCGCCGGAGACGATCTGGCGCGCCTGATCGCCGGGGCGGCGCCGCGCGAGGAGCCGCTGCGCGACGGCCAGCTCGTGGTGATCGCGCACAAGGCCGTGTCGAAGTGCGAGGGCGCCGTCGTGTCGCTGGCCGGCGTGCGGCCCAGCGAGCGCGCGCGAGAGCTCGCCGCCCAGGCCGCAGCCGCCGGCCAGGAGCGCGATGCGCGGGCGATCCAGGTGGTGCTCGACGAGTCCGCCGAGATCGTGCGCGCCGAGCGCGGCGTGCTCGTCTGCCGCACGCGCCACGGCTTCGTCTGCGCCAACGCCGGCGTCGACGCCTCCAACTCGGCCGACCGCGACACGCTTGTCCTGCTGCCGCGCGACCCCGACGGCTCGGCGCGCGCCATTCGCGCCCGCCTGCGCGAGCTGACCGGCGCCGGCGTGGCGGTGCTCGTCAGCGACAGCTTCGGCCGCGCCTGGCGCCACGGTCAGCTCGACGTGGCGATCGGCCTCGCAGGCATGCAGCCGCTGGACGACTGGCGCGGGCGCTCCGACTCCGCCGGGATGCAGCTGCGCGCCACCTGGCTGGCCGTCGCCGACGCCGCCGCCGGTGCCGCCGAGCTGGTCCGCGCCAAGGACTCACGCGAGCCCGTGGTGATCGTCGACGGGTTGGCGCGCTACTTCACAGACGAGGACGGTCCCGGCGCCGTGGCGCTGCTGAGAGCGCTCGAGGAGGACATGTTCCGCTAGCCCGCTGCGTTGGCCGGCGCCAGCTGGCGCTGCAGGAATCCGATCAGCAGCTTCCTGACCTGCTCGGGGTCGTCCTGAAAGGCCCAGTGCCCGCTCTCGGGCAGGATCGCGACGTCCTGCACGTCGAAGTACTCGCGCTGGCCCTCGGCGTACTTTGCATCGAGGAACGGGTCGCTGGCGCCCCAGATCACGAGCGCCGGCTTGTGCAGCGGGGCCAGCGCGGACCCCAGCTCGTCGGCCGTGGCGCCCGGATCGGGGGTCGCGCGGTAGAGCTTGAGCACCGTCCGGCGCGTCTCGCGGTCGTAGTCGTCATACATCTTGTCGACGAACTCGCCCGGTAGCCCCTTGGGGTTGTTCTTCTGCATCTCCCGGCGCCAGGCGGCGCGGGGGATGAACGCCTGAAGCAGCTCGCCGAGCAGCGGCGTGCGCCAGCGTTTGGCCAGCGAGTGCCACTTGTAGCCGGGCATCACGCCGACGTTGAGCAGCACCACGCTCGCCCAGGCCTCGGGATGCTGCAGTCCCCAGAAGAGACCGAAGGGGCCGCCGAAGTCGTGCACGACGAGGTGCACCCGCTCGATGCCAAGCTCGGTCCGGGCCGCCTCGATGAAGCCCGCGTAGGCATCCACGTCGCAGGCGAACCCCGGCGGCACGTGCGCTTTGCCGAAGCCGGGCATGTCGATCGCCACAGCGCGGCCGACCGTGCCGGCGGCGTCGACGAGCGCAGTCCAGTCGCTCGACGAGCCGGGATTGCCGTGCACGAACACGACCGCCTCGCTGGCGTCCGCCGGGCCGGCTTCGATCATCGGCGCCTGTGTGCCGGCAACCGTCAGGGTGCGTCGCGAGGGGCTCATCGGGCGCCGGGCGAGGCGTCGCCTCGGGGGCCCGCCGAGGCCACCGCCGCGGGCGCGGAGGCGCCCCGCCGGCGCGACAGCGAGTGCCGCGCGTGCGCCGCCAGCCCGCGCGGCATGCCCGTCAGCATCATCCGTGCCGGTCCGATGTTGCGCGTTCCGAAGGCCTCCATCACCCGGGACATTCCTTCGTCGTGCGTGGACGCGGAGAACAGCATCCGCTCGACGGGGGTGAACTTCCGCCCGCCCGCGAAGTCGTAGATCATCATCGCGTGACCGCGCAGGGCGCGGCCGTGGCGGCGACGGTAGCGCGCGAGGCCCCGCGCCAGCCGGCGCGGGTCTTCTGCGCCGCCGGGCGCGGCGAGCGCCTGCGAGACGCTGTCGGCGAGCCACTCGGCCGACTGCAGCGCCCACCCGCAGCCGACGCCCCACAGGGGGTCGATCGCGAGCGCCGCGTCGCCGACGAGCGCGAGGCCGGGAGCCGTGGGCGCGTGCGCGACATTCGGCAGGTCGAGCTTGCCCTGCGCCGGGGCGATCATGCGCGAGGCGCGGATCGGCGGCGCGTCGGGGACGCTGCCGAGGAACTCGACGAGCGCCCCCGCGGGGTCCTCGCGGAACTGCTCGGCGCGTTGCTTGGTGGGCATCGCCGCGTAGAACGTCAGGCCGCTGTCGGTCGGGAAGGCGGCCCCCATGTCCGGGTCGAGCAGCCAGAAGGACGCGTCCGGCGCGCCGCTCGGCGCGGGCCCTTCGAAATACCCGCCGTAGGCGATGCGCCCGTGGCGGTGGGTGCTCGCGCGCACGCCGGCGAGCTTGGCCACGCGCGAGCCGCGGCCGTCGGCGCCGACGAGCAGCCTCGCGCGCAGCTCGCGCTCAGCGCCGCTGCGATCCCGCGCCAGCGCCCCGCGCACGGTCTCGCCGTCGCGCAGCAGCTCGTGGACGGTGTGGCCCATGATCAGCTCGACGCCCGGCGTCTCGGCGGCGGTGCGACGGATCAGCGGGTCGAGCACCTCCCGGCGCAGGTTCACGCCGCTCGGGACCGAGCTCTTGACGGGCGGCTCGATCCAGCCCCACGGGCCGTGGATGCGTACGCGCGAGCGCACCGCGCCCGCCTGCAGCATCGGCTCCAGCAGCTCGAGCCGCTCGAGCGTCGCCAC
>JAXDGQ010000228.1:0-9667 GCA_034664965.1 Solirubrobacteraceae bacterium
GAGGAAGAGGCCCAACTCACGTTCCTCGGCGCAATGTCCGGGCGGGCCAGCGAAGGCGCCAGCAGCGACCCGGCCGCAAAGGACGATGAGCCGACGGTCGTGATCGACGTCGGCGGCGGCTCGACCGAGTTCGTCGTCGGCAGCGGGCACCGGGTCGGCTTTCACGTCTCGCTGCAGGCCGGCGTCGTGCGCATGAGCGAGCGCCACATCCATTCCGATCCGCCCGCCCCGCACGAGCTTCAGGAGCTCGCAGCCGACGTCCGCCAGACGTTCCTGGAGGGGCTGCCGGCACAGCAGCGCGAGCGCATCAAGCGCGGAATCGCCGTCGCCGGCACCGCCACCTCCGCGGCCTCAATCGACCAGGAGCTCGACCCCTACGACCCAGAGCGCGTGGACGGCTATGACCTGCAGCTCGCCACGATCGAACTGCTGCTCGCGCGCCTGGCCGACATGACCGAAGAGCAGCGCAGGCACGTCGTCGGCCTGCACCCCGACCGCGCGCCGACGATCGTCGCCGGGATGATCGTGCTCGGGGAGGCGCTTCGCGTATTCGGGCTCGAGCAGGTGGAAGTGTCCGAGCACGACATCCTCCACGGTGGCGCGCTGCGGCTCGCCGGCGTCGACTGACTCGGCCCAACCGCCGCGCTGGGCCCTGCTGGGCGAGCCTTGTCCCCGGCTAGGCCAGGTTGGACTTACGCGGGTACACGACGCTCGGATCGGTCAGCACGTTCACGAGCGCCGGCTTGCCTGAGGAGAAGGCGCGCTCCAGCGCCGGCTTGACCTCCTGCGGGGTGCTGACCAGCTCGCCGTGGCCGCCGAGCGCCTCGACGACCTGGTCGTAGCGGGTTTCCGGGCGCAGCTCGGCCGCCACCGAGTAGCCGTAGAGGAACTCCATCGGGTGCTTCTCCAGCGCCCAGATGCCATTGTTGCCCATCACCGCGACGACGTTCACGCCGTGGCGCGCCAGCGTGTCGAACTCCATCCCCGAGAAGCCGAACGCGCCGTCGCCGACCATCAGCACGACCTGGCGCTCGGGATGCGCGAGCTTTGCCGCCAGCGCGTATCCCGGCCCCGTCCCCAGGCAGCCGAAGGGCCCGGGATCCAGCCAGCACCCGGGCTGGTAGCTGTCGATGACGCGCCCGGCGTAGGACACGAAGTCGCCGCCGTCTCCGATCACGATCGCGTCGCGGTCGAGTACGTCGCCGAGCTCTGCGTACAGGCGCATCGGGTGCAGCGGAGCGCGGTCGTCCTCGCGCTCGGCGCGCTCGGCCTCGCGCCGCTCGGACTCGGTCTTGCGCAGCTCGGCCAACCACGGCTCGCTCGCCAGCGCGCCGGCGCCGGCCGCCGCGCCCAGGTCTTGCAGCGTTCCCGCCAGCGGCCCGTAGCACTCGGCCGCCACCGCACGCGGATGCGCGCGCTCCGGTTCGGCCACGTCGACGACGACGATCTCGGTGTCCTCGCCGAAGGCCGCGCCGAAGGCCAGGCGAAAGTCCATGGGCACGCCGATCACCAGCGCGACGTCGGCGCCCTTGAGCCCCTGCGAGCGCGCGCGCGAGAAGAACAGCTCGTGGTCGGCCGGGACGCATCCGCGCGCGAGCCCGTTGAGAAAGATGGGGATGCGCAGCGTCTCGGCCAGCGCCAGCAGCTCCTGCTCGCCGCGACCCCAGTAGAGATCGGTCCCGGCCATGATCACCGGCCGCTCGGCCTCGCCGAGCAGCTCGCCGGCTCGCTCGATCGCCGCCCTCGAAGCGCTCGCGGGGGGCACATCGTTCGCCTGCGGTTCCTCGGCGGGCTCCTGCTCGGCGGCCTCCATGAACACGTAGTCCAGCGGGAAGTCCAGGAAGGTCGGGCCGCCGTGGGGCGCGAGCGCAGCCTGGAAGGCGAGGTCCACCAGTCCAGGGATCTCCTCCGTGCCGCCGGCTGTCGCCGCGAGCTTGGTCAGCGGGCGCACGAACGGCACGTGGTCGATCTCCTGCAGCGAGCCCTGCCCCCAGCGCAGAGCCGGCGCGCGGCCGCCGAGCACGACCATCGGCGAGTGGTTGGCCTGCGCCGAGGCGATCGCGCTCATCCCGTTCGTCACGCCCGGCCCGGCGGTCAGCGCGCAGACGCCCGGCTCGCGCGTGACCTTCGCCCAGCCCTCGGCGGCGAACGCGGCGGTCGACTCGTGGCGGACGTCGACGAGCTCGATCCCCTCCTCGCGACAACCATCGTAGATCGAGAACAGATGACCGCCGGACAGCGTGAACAGCCTGCTCACGCCATGCGCCTTCAGCCGCCGCGCGATCAGCCGTCCGCCGTGGTAGGTCTCGGTCTCCTGCGTGCTCTCGCTGGCCATGGCGGCGACTCTATCCGCTCGGCCTTTCGTCCAGATGCCCGGGGTGGGAGTCGAACCCACAGTCGCCGTCTAGGCCATCGATTTTAAATCGACTGCGTCTACCGTTCCGCCACCCGGGCCGGGTCTTTTGCCCAGTCTACGGGAGCTGCAAGCCGGGTCACAGGGCCGCAACTCGGGCGTTGTTAGCGTGTATTTAGGTCTGGATGAGGTAATTGAGTCCCTGTGGAGGCTTCCGCACTAACACATTCCCGCGCAGCGCCCGCCCTGCGCGGGCCGACGCCGCTGCTTCGCCTGCAGTCCGACGAGCGGCTGATCGCGCTGACGCGCCGCGGCCAGCACGCGGCCTTTGAGGCGCTATGCGCGCGCTACCAGTCGCGCCTGCTGGCCTTCTGCCGGCACATGCTCGGCTCGCGCGAGGACGCCGAGGACGTCCTGCAGGAGGTCTTCGCCGCGTCCTTCAACGCCGTGCTCGCCGACGAGCGCGAGATCAACGTGCGCCCGTGGCTCTACCGGATCGCCCGCAACCGCTCGCTCAACCACCTGCGCCGCGCATCCGCCGTCGGCGTCGACTCGATGGACGTCCACTTCGCCGACCACGGCATGTCCACCGGCGACCGGGCGATCCGCCGCGAGAGCTTCCGCGAGCTGCTGTCAGACGTCCACGAGCTGCCCGAGACCCAGCGCACCGCGCTGCTGCTGCGCGAGATCGACGCGCTCTCCTATGAGCAGATCGCCCAGGCGATGGAGACGACCGTACCGTCGGTCAAGTCGCTGCTCGTGCGCGCGCGCATCTCCCTCGCCGAGGCTGCCGAGGCACGCAAGCTGAGCTGCGCCGAGGTGCGCCTGGAGCTCGGCGAGGTCGCCGAGGGCCTGGTCAAGCTGGGCGCGCCCGCGCGCCGGCACGTGCGCGGCTGCGATCGCTGCCGCTCCTTCAAGAAGCAGCTGAAGGAGAACAACCACGCGCTCGCCGCCGTGCTGCCCGTCGGACCCCTGCTGATCTTCAAACAGCTCGTCCTCGCCAAGCTCGGCTCGGCGTCGGCCGGCGGCGCCCACGTCGCCGGTGGCGCCGGCGCCACCGTCGGTGCCGGCGCGGCGGCGGGCGCGGCGGGAGGGGCCGGCGCCGCCGGCAGCATCTTCACCGTCGGAGCCGGCGCGCTGGCGAGCAAGGCCGTCGCCGGGCTCGCCGCCGCCGCGATCGTCAGCGCCGGCGCAGTAGCCGCCGACCAGACCACGCACCACCGCGCGGCGCATGCGCGCGCCACGGCATCGGTCGCGCGCCCGGTCAGCGAACCCGTCGTCGTCAGCGTGCAGGACCAGCCCATCAGCGTGGCCCACCATCGCCACGCAGCGTCTGCGATCTCCGCCCACCGTCGCGCGGCGATCGCCAAGGCCGCCGCCCTGTCCCAGGCCGCGCCGGCGACGGCCGTCGCGCCGGCTCCGGTCAAGCCCGCGACGCCGCCGCCGGCCGAACCGCCGGTCACCCAGATCACCTCCGAGTCGACCCAGCTGCCGGCCTCGGTGACCGCCGACGGTCAGACGACAAGCACCACCGCCCTTCCCATGCCGGCGACGACACCAACCCCGGCGAGCACGACGCCCGCCGAGACCCCCCCGCCGGCCGTCACGCCTGTCGTCGGCACGCCGGCCACCACGCCCGCCGTCCCGGCAACCGAAACGCAGGCCGCTCCTGCGACGCCGGCGCCAAGCGGTGAAGCCACGACGCCGACGGCCCCCGCGGAGGGTCAGTCGACGCCGGTAGCGACGCTCGCAGCCACGGGCGGCGTGGTCGCCGCGCATAGGACCGGCGAGCGCTCGCTCGCTCGCGGCTGGGGCACGCATGCGCGCCTGGCCCGCTAACCGAGCGTAAACGTCTTCAGCGGCTTGAGCAGCACGCCCGCCGAGGCGACTTCCAGCGGTGCGGTGACCCGGGAGTTGGCCGTCGGCGAGGTCAGCATCACGATGTTCACCCCTTCCCGCTCGCCCGGGCGCTGCGCCACGAGCAGCACGTCGCGGCCGAACATCGTGTGCCCTGCCAACCGCGTGGTGTAGACAACCTGGTAGGCGGGCACCGTGTTCACGCGGGTCTTACCCTCTCCGCGCAGGACGAAGTCCGCGTCGCGGCTGCGCAGCGAGCGGATGTAGCCGGCGGCGTAAAGCGGCAGCTCGCCCGTCAGCGAGCCTGAGTACGGCGGCAGCACGAGCGCTCGCACCGAGAAGGAGTCCTGCAAGCGGCCGTCCGCTGCGCGGCGCTCGAGCCTCACCCACTCGCCCGGGGCGGGCGCCACCCGATCGATGCCCCGGTAGTTGAAGCTGAACGGCACGCGCCCGCCGCGCGAGTAGTGGGCGTTGGCGAGCGTCAGGAAGACGCCGATCGCAAACGCGATCACGCCGAGGACCAATAGCCGCACCAGTCCGCGCGTCAAGGGGGACGCCGCGCGCCAGCGCGGCGAGAGCAGGCGCCCGAGCGTTGGGCCGTACTCCGGCTTGATCGGCACCGCTGCCATCTCCTGCTCGCTTATTCTCCGATCGAGAACAGCGCTTCGAGATCGTGGCGCGAGAAGGCCGCGAAGGCAACCATCGTCTGCGTGCGCAGCACGCCCGAGAGGCCGCCGATCTCGCGCGTCACCACGTCAGCGAGCTGCTCGTGGTCGGGCACGCGCACGATCGCCACGAAGTCCCATTCGCCGGTCACCGAGTACGCCTCCGCCACGCCCTCGATGTCCGCCAGCGCGCCGCCGAGCGTCGAAAGGGCGTCGCGCTCGGCCTCGATCAGCACCACCGCATTGGTCATCGTCATCTGCCCGCAATCATACGGCCGAGTGAGCGTCTGGCCGGCCTGAGAGCCGGGCGCGAGCGCGCTTGATGGGTCCTACACCTCGGCGTGGCCGGGGCGCTGCAGGCCGAGGCCGGCGAGTAGGCCGAGGACGCCGCCGGTCACGCCCGCCAGCCAGCTCACCTCCGGGCGCACGAACGGGACGGCCAGCAGCAGCGCCGCGAGCGCCCCCGCGCCGAGCAGATCGCCCTCGTAGTACTCACCGGCGCGCGCCGCGCGCAGGTCTGGCGCCGCCCAAGCAGCGACCAGGGCAAGCGCGGCGGCGTTGCCCCCGGTAACGACCGCCACCGGGTAGACGGCGATCGCCACCAGCGCGCCGGTGGCGCCGGCGGCGAGGACCAGTGCGAGCACGACAATCGGCCCGAGCCGCTGCTCCAGCAGCCAGCCGAACAGCGCGATCGTGATCAGGGCCACAAAGGCGAGCAGGCCGTTGAGGTAGACGAACTGGTTGGTGAACAGCTTCCACCAGTCTCCGTGCAGCGGTCCGATCACGGCGAGTTTGTCCGCTCCGATATAGCCGGCGCGCACGAGCACCCACATCACGCAGCCCGCCGCGACGATCGCGAGCGTCGCGTACGGGCGCGTGGCGATCGCCCCGGCGAACGAGCGACCAGGGAGGCGCACACGCGCCCTGGACCGCGTTGGCGAGGACTCAGAGGCAGGGGACCGAGCGCCCGAGCGGCGCAGCAGGCTGCGCCTCGCGCGCTTGGGCTCGCTCTCGCGCGGCAGCTTCGGCGCGCGGCGGCGCAGGCGGTGGCCGCAGTAGGGGCACTCGGTGATGTACGGGCTCACCTCCGACCCGCAGTGCTTGCAAACAACGAACAGATCCGCGCCCGAGGTCATCGTCGTTCATTCTATGGACCTCTCAGCCCCCGCCGAGCAGCCTTTGCGATACTCAGAGCATGACCCTCGGATACGACCAGAAGCTCTATGTGCTCGCTTTCGACCACCGCGGCTCCTTCCAGAAGAAGTTCTTCGGGATCCAGGGCGAACCGGATGCGGAGCAGACGGCGATCATCGCCGACGCCAAGCACCTGATCTTCGAGGGAGTTCTGGAGGCCGTCGCCTCGGGCGCCGACCCATCGGTCACCGGCGTGCTCGTCGACGAGCAGTTCGGCTCCACCGTGCCCCAGGAGGCGCGGGAGAGGGGGCTGAAGCTCGCTATGCCCGCCGAGCGCTCGGGACAGAACATGTTCGACTTCCAGTACGGCGATGAGTTCGGCGAGCACATCGAACGCTTCGACCCGGACTTCACCAAGGTGCTGGTCCGCTACAACCCCGACGGCGACGCCGAGGCCAACCGCGTCCAGCTGGGCAAGCTCAAGCGGCTGAGCGACTGGCTCCAGCAGCACGACCGCAAGTTCCTCTTCGAGCTGCTCGTGCCCGCCGAGGAGCACCAGCTCGCGTCGGTCGGCGGCGATACCGACCGCTATGACGCCGAGCTGCGCCCCGAGCTGATGCGCCGTGCGATCGCGGAGATCCAGGACGCCGGCATCGAGGTCGACATCTGGAAGATCGAGGGCGTCGACGAGCGCTCCGATTGCGAGATGCTCGTCCGCCAGGCCCGTTCGGGTGGACGCGACGGCGTCGTCTGCGTCGTGCTCGGCCGCGGCGCTGACGACGACAAGGTCGACCAGTGGCTGAGGGCGGCGGCGCCCGTCGACGGCTTCGTCGGGTTCGCCATCGGACGCTCGATCTGGTGGGATCCGCTCAAGGCCTACGTCGACGGAAAGATCGAGCGCTCAGCCGGCGCCCGTCAGATCGCCGAGAGCTACCTGCGCTTCGTCCAGGTCTACGAGCGCGCCGAGGGCAAGGCGCCCGTAGCTTCCTGAGGTACCGGCAATGAAGATGCGGCAGAGCCTGGCCGACTGGGAGCAGGCCTTCGTCAAAGAGATCTCGCTGGACCGCCACCGGCGCGCTTCGCTGCAGCGCACGGCCGAGCAGCGCACGCTCAAACGCGAGGTCGACCGCCGTCACAAGCGCGGATCGATGCGCTTCGCGCTGCTCGTTCTCACGCTCATCCTGACCGCGGCGATCGTCACCGTGGTCATGTTCCGCACGCTGTATCTGCTGCTCGGCTAGCTGCTGCGACCGGCGCGCCGGGACCGCTCAGCTCTCGCCGAGACCGCCCAGCGCGTCGTTGACCTCCGCGGGCGTCGCATCCGCGTCGGCGGCCGCCTCGATCGTGCCGTCCTCGCGATGGATCTCAAGGTAGATCTCCTTGCGGAACACCGGAATCTCCTGCGGTGCCTGAATCCCGATCCGAACCTTCTCGCCCATGACCGAGAGCACCGAGACCTCCACGTCATCGCCAATCATGATGCTCTGGTTGGACTTGCGCGTCAGAACCAGCATTCGCTGTACCTTCCTGTTGGGCGCCAGCCGGCGCAGTCCCCCGAGCGCCGGTTCGCCAAGCATAGTGTCAGGACCGGGGGAAAGCCAACCGGGCCGGTGGGGCTCGCGAACCCGACTCTGCGCCGGCACTTTGCGCTAGTCTCCCGAGCCGTCCATGCCTCGTAAATCACTGCGCCCGAACCTCAACCAGATCCGCGCCTGGGTACGCCAAGGCCGTACCGATGCGTGGGTCGCCCACCAGCTGGAGGTCAGCGTGCGCGACATAGAGCAGTTCAAGCGTCAGAACGATCTGGTTGAGGAGGACGCCGCCGAGGGAACCTCCGCGGCCGAGTACCCGGACGAGATCGACCTGCGCGCAGAGGACGACGCGCTGATCGCCGCCGAGCTCGAGGCCGCCGAACTGGAGGCCGAACGCGCCAAGGCGGAGGCCGAGGAGAAGGCCGCGCAATCGGGTGGCTCAGAGTCCGAGGACGACGACGAGGAGGGGGACGAGGCGCCGCGTCCGCGTGCGCGCCGGCGTCGCGGAGGGCGTGGGCGCAGAGTGCTCGGATCTCGCTCCGGCGGCGGCCAACCCGGACCGCTCGAGGGCACCTTCGATCACGGCGAGGAGGGCTACGGGCTGTGGCTTGACCCGGCCATCCAGGACAACCCGATCTACGCCGAGCACTGGGCCGGTCACCGGCCCGTCGAGGTCGCCGTGGAAGAGGACTGCATCGTCATCCGCCGCAGCGGCACCGACGACGACTAGCGCTTAGGCGCCGACCTCCCTGCGCCCCCCGGCGTAGTCGGCGGCCTCGCGCAGGTAGCGCCCGAACGCCGCATCCACCACGACGCCGGCCTCCCACGCCGACGGATCCTCCGGCGCCACCTTCATAGCCACCGGCAGATACCAGGACGTGCCGCGGTCGTAGAGCTCGACGAGCTCATCCGAGGAGAAGCGGCCGCCCAGGCGCCTGCGCAGCTCGGCGACGAGCGCATTGGTCACGCGCTCCATCCGCGGCCGGCGCTCAGGCGGCTCTGAGCGCAGGCGCCGCTCACCCTGCTGCCACTGGTAGTTGGCGTTCTCGAACGACACCGCGCCGAGGCTAGCAGCGCCTCAAAGCGCTCGACCGGGCGGCAAGCAAGGGCGCCACGGCACTCGCCGGCCGGACCTAGTTCGACGGCAGGCCGGGCACGACGTACTGGCGCTCGCCGGACTTCTTCATTCCCAGGGCGCGCGCCTCGCCTTCGACCGTGCCCTGCCTGGCCAGGGCTTCGTGCTGGTGCACCAGCTTGTCGTGTTCGCGTTCCATCGACACGACAGTCGCGCTGCCATGTCGCGCCTGACCCCACGTGGTGAACATGTGGATGCCGGCGCTCAGGTACAGGTACAGCAGGGCGGCGAGCACGAACAGCATCGCCAGGCGCCCCAGCCGATCCCAGCGCACGCGGGCGACCGGGCTGGCACCGATGCCGCCGGCCGCGCGCCCGCGCGAGCTGCTCGGCCGCCTCCCAGCGGTCCGGCCAGCGCGTGCTCGTGGGGCGAGGGCTTCGGGCATCCCATAGCGATTCGCGCCCGGAGCCCGACCTCCTGCCGCAGTGCGCCCAAACGGGCCGGGATGTGAACCGACGCGGGGCGGGTCTAGCGAAAGACCGAGCCACCGGGGAACTGCGCGTCGGCGCCCAGCTGCTCCTCGATGCGCAGCAGCTGGTTGTACTTGGCCACGCGATCCGAGCGTGACGGCGCTCCGGTCTTGATCTGCCCGCAGCCGGTGGCGACGGCGAGGTCGGCGATCGTCACAGCCTCGGTCTCCCCCGAGCGATGGCTCATCACCGCCGTGTAGCCGGCCTCGCGCGCCATCGCGATCGCCTGCAGCGTCTCTGAGAGCGTGCCGATCTGGTTGACCTTGAGCAGGATCGAGTTGGCCACGCCGAGCTCGATGCCGCGGGCCAGGCGCTCGGTGTTCGTCACGAACAGATCGTCGCCGACGAGCTGGACGCCCGCCCCGACGCGCTCGGTGAGCGTCTTCCAACCCTCCCAGTCCTCCTCGTCCATGCCGTCCTCGATCGAGACGATCGGGTAGCGCTTGACGAGATCGGCCCAGTAGCCGGCCAGCTCGCCTGCGCTCAGCGTACGGCCCTCGTGCTCGAGCACGTACGCGCCG
>JAXDGQ010000229.1:0-2624 GCA_034664965.1 Solirubrobacteraceae bacterium
CCCTTGGCTCCCAGCACGTGCGCGAGCCGGAGACCGTCAACGCCTGAGCGCAGGCTGCACCGCTCTCCGCGCATCTCCGGCGATCGCTGGTGGGTAGGATTCCCTAACGTCCCCTGATCCCGACCGGCGAGGTTCCAGAGCCCGTGGCACTCGACCTGCAACAAGTATCCGACGTCAGCACCGAGCCCGGCGAGCTGCCCAAGACGATGGCCGCCTGGGTGATCCGCGAGGAGCGACAGGGCGAACCGAAGGACGCCTTCCAGGTCGAGGAGATCGACGTTCCCGAGCCGGGGGCGTTCGAGGTGATCGTGCGCGTGATGGCGGCGGGGGTCAACTACAACAACGTGTGGGCGGCCCTGGGAAAGCCGGTGTCGGTGATGAAGTACGGCGACCACCCCGAGTTCGGGCACCACATCGGTGGCTCGGACGCATCGGGCATCGTGTGGAAGGTCGGCGCGGGCGTGACCCGCTGGAAGCCGGGCGACGAGGTCGTCGTGCACTGCAACCAGGCCTCCTACGAGGACCCGGAGGTGCATGGTCTGGACCCGATGGCGGCTCCGTCGCAGAAGATCTGGGGCTATGAGACGACGTGGGGCTCCTTCGCGCAGTTCACCAAGGTGCAGGCCCAGCAGCTGCTGCACAAGCCCGCGGCGCTGACCTGGGAGGAGTCGGCCTCCTACGGCCTGGTCTACTTCACCGCCTACCGAATGCTGATCAACCGCTGCAACCTGCAGGCCGGTCGCAACGTGCTGATCTGGGGCGCGGCGGGCGGCCTGGGCGTGTTCGCCACGCAGCTCTGCGCCGCCGCCGGCGCGCACTGCGTCGGCGTCGTCTCCTCACCGGAGAAGGGCGAGCTGGTCAAGCGCCTGGGCGCGGTCGACTACATCGACCGCAACGACTTCAAGGGCATGATGCGCACCGGCACCGAGACGCCCGAGGAGGAGAAGGCGCGCTTCGGCGTCTCGCGCGAATTCGCCAAGCGCGTCAAGCAGATCCTCGGCGACTCGCCCGACATCGTCTTCGAGCACGTCGGCCAGGCGACGTTCCCGACATCCGTGTTCACGGTCAAGCCGTTCGGCAAGGTCGTGATCTGCGCCGGCACGACGGGCTTCAACCTGGACTTCGACGTGCGCTACCTGTGGATGAAGCAGAAGGAGATCCTCGGCTCGCACTTCGCCAACGCGTACGAGTGCATGAAGGCCAACGAGCTGATCGAGAGCGGTCAGATCCGCCCCGTGCTGTGGCGCACGCTCGGCTTCGACGGCGTCGCCGAAGCGCACCAGCTGATGCTCGAAAACAAGCACCTCGGCAAGATCTCGATACTCGTCGGCGCCGAGCGCGAGGGCGAGGGCAAGCGGGCCGACGGTCCGGGCGCGATCCACGCGGAGGTGGGCGCCTAGTGGCCGGCACGGTGATCGTCCCGTGGTACGCCACGGGCTTTCGCGCGGACGCCTTCGAGCATGCGCTCGGCGAGCTCGCAGCGACGGCGCTGCGCTACGGCGCGACGTCGTATGACGTCTACCGCGCGCGCGACGACCGCTACAAGTTCCAGCAGCTCGCGCGCTTTGAGCACCATCTGCAATGGGATCGCTACTGGGCCGGCCCGGAGATGACGCGCTTTCGGGTCTTGCACTCCGGCTGGTATCAGGTGCCGGTCGTCTACGGCTGGTGGGACCGCACCGCCGGCGGGGAGATCCTCACTGCCGACGCAACGCCGACCGAGAACGGGCACACGGGCAACGGCCACGCGCACAACGGCGAGCGCGGCATCGTCGAGGGCGAGTCAGCCTAGTCTCAGCCTTGCTCCAGGGGGGCCATCGTGAGCCCCGCGCCCTTGAGCTGCTCCCAGTAATGCTCGGCGGGCTCCTGCATGCCCGTGAAGACGATCGCCTGGCCGGAGCTGTGGATCACGTTGGCGATCTCGTGCCCGCGATCCAGCGAGACGCCGGGGATGAAGCGCGCGAGCGTGCGCGCCACGTGCTCGAAGGTGTTGTGGTTGTCGTTTCGCACGATCACCCTCCACGAGTCGCCCAGCCCGCTCCCGGGGCCTCCGACGCGCGGCAGCTCGATGGTCTCGCTCACGCGCAAAAGGATAAACGGCGCGGCGCAACCGTACAATTGCTGCATGAGCGGCGATCAGTCCCCGCGGCTGCCAGAGCGCGACCGGCCCTGGATGATGCGCACCTACGCCGGACACTCGACGGCGAAGGCGTCCAACGAGCTGTACCGGCGCAACCTCGCCAAGGGCCAGACCGGCCTGTCGGTGGCCTTCGACCTGCCGACGCAGACGGGCTATGACCCCGACGACGAGCTCGCGCGCGGCGAGGTGGGCAAGGTCGGCGTGCCGATCTCCCATCGCGGCGACATGGCGGCGCTGATGGATGGCATCCCGCTCGACGAGATGAACACGTCGATGACGATCAACGCGACGGCGGCGTGGCTGCTGGCGCTGTACATCGTCGCGGCCGAGGAGCAGGGCGTGGCGCAGGCGGCGCTGCAGGGCACGACGCAGAACGACATCATCAAGGAGTTCCTCGCGCGCGGCACCTACGCCTTCCCCCCCGCCGCGTCGATGCGCCTGATCGCCGACATGATCGCCTACACGGTCGAGCACGTGCCGAAGT
>JAXDGQ010000230.1:0-8108 GCA_034664965.1 Solirubrobacteraceae bacterium
GACACCGGGCATGGAGGCGCGCTGATGGCAGCCAAGCTGCGCGCACCCGGCTTCTACCGCGCAACCTGGCTGATGGCGCTCGGCGTCGCCTTCTCGCTCGGCCTCACGTGGCTGGTGCGGATGTCCACCGGGCACCACACCTTCACGCACTTCATCTCCGGTGAAGCGATCCTGACGGTCTCGCTGATCGCGGTGCCGCTGCTGTTCCTCATTGGCATCGGCGGGTTCGACTACTGGTTCTACTGGGCGCTCGGCAAACCGACGCGCGCCGAGGACCACTCGCTCCACGGGGCGCACACGTGGAGGGACTACTTCCGCATAAACACCGACCACAAGGTGATCGGGATCCAGTACACGGTCAGCTCCTTCTTCTTCCTGCTCGTGGGCGGCCTGATCGCGATGCTGATGCGCGCTCAGCTCGCCCAGCCCGGCTCGCACTTCGTCGACGCGAACACCTACAACGGGCTGTTCTCCGTCCACGCCTCGCTGCTGATCTTCCTGTTCATCATCCCCGTCTTCGCCGGGCTCGGCAACTTCGTGATCCCGCTGATGATCGGCGCGCCGGACATGGCCTTCCCGCGCCTGAACGCGCTCTCCTTCTGGCTCCTGCCGGTAGCCGGCCTGATGATGCTGGGCAGCTTCTTCGCCCCCGGGGGCGCCTTCGCCGACGGCTGGACGGCGTACGCACCCCTGTCCGTCAACGCCCCGATCGGGCAGACCTTCTTCTCGATCGGCGTCCAGTTCGCGGGCGCCTCCTCGATCATGACGGCGCTCAACTTTCTCGTCACGATCATCACGATGCGCGCGCCGGGGATGAGCTTCTTCCGCATGCCGCTGCTCGTTTGGGCCAACTTCGCGACCTCGCTTCTGGTCGTCATCGCCACGCCGTTCATCGCCGCATCACAGTTCTTCGTGCTGCTCGATCGCGCGCTCGGCTTCAACTACTTCAACGCCGCGCACGGCGGCGACGTGCTCATGTATCAGCACGTCTTCTGGTTCTACTCGCACCCGGCCGTCTACATCATGATGCTGCCCGGGTTCGGGATCATCAGCGAAATCATCGCCGTCAAGGCGCGCAAGCCGATCTTCGGCTACCGCATGATGGCCTTCTCGCTGCTGGCGATCGTCGGTCTCGGCTTCACCGTCTGGGCGCACCACATGTTCACGTCGGGCATGGCCGCGTGGATCCGCATCCCGATGGCGATCACCACGGCGATCATCGCCGTCCCCACCGGCATCAAGATCTTCTCCTGGCTGGCGACGCTGTGGCGAGGCGTGCTGCACCTGGACACGGCGATGCTGTTCGCGCTGGGCTTCTTGACGACGTTCACGCTCGGCGGGATCAGCGGGGTGATGCTCGCGATGATCCCCTTCGACATCCACGTCTCGGCGACCTTCTTCATCGTCGCGCACATCCACTACGTGCTGTTCGGCGGGTCGCTGATGACGATCTTCGCCGGCGTCTACTACTGGTTCCCGAAGATGACCGGGCGGATGTACGACGAGCGGCTGGGCAAGTGGCACTTCTGGACGACGTTCGTGTTCTTCAACCTGACGTTCGGCCCGATGCACATCGTCGGCCTGCAGGGCATGCCGCGCAGGGTCGAGGACTACGCGGCGAAGTTCTCCGACATGAACCTGTTCATCACCATCGCCAGCTTCGCGCTCGGGCTGAGCACGCTGATCTTCCTCTACAACATGGTCACCAGCTGGCGCGGCGGCCCGATCGCCGCGAGCAACCCCTGGCGCGGCATGACCCTGGAGTGGCAGGTCTCCTCGCCGCCGCCGATCTTCAACTTCGACAAGCTCCCGACCGTCGTCGGCGGCCCGTACGAGTACGGCGTGCCGGGCGCGGTGCACGGCACGTTCGCCCCCACCCCCACCCCAGCGACGGTCGGAGCCGGCTCCGGCGTCGCGCGAGCGCCGAGCGAGTAGGGAGGCGTGGCGATGAAGGAAGTGCTCGTGGTGGCCAACCGCACGCTCGGCGGCGCCAAGCTGCTGCAGGCCGTGCGCGAGCGCGCGGCGGCCGGCGACGTGCGCTTTCGCCTGATCGTCCCCCAGAGCGACCCCACGGCGGGTCTGGTGATCTACGACGAGGCCGTGCGCGAATCGGCGCAGGCACGCGTGGACCTGGCGCTCTCGCTGGTCGCGGGCGAGTCGATCGACGCGACCGGGGAAGTCGGCGACGCAGACCCGTTCCTGGCGACGATGGACGCGATCGCCACGCGCCGCCCGGACGAAATCCTGATCTCCACGCACCCCGCGATCAGCTCCGGCTGGCTGCGGCGCGACCTGGTGGAGCGAATCCGCAACGCATCGGGCCTGCCCGTCGAGCACGTCGTCGTCGACATCGAGCAGGAGGGGCTTCCGTTCAAGGTGACGCTCGTGCTCGCGTCAAAGACGCTCGGCGGCGACGAGCTGCTGCAACGGCTCACCGAGAAGGCCTCGAGCGGGGAGCGCCGGCTGTTCATCGTGATCGTCCCCCAGCCCGACGGCAGCGGCGGTGCGCCGAAGCTCGCGCGCGCGCGCCTGGCGACGATGCTCGACCGACTGCACAGCGCCGGGCTGGTCGGCTCGGGCATGATCGGCGACCCGGACCCGTACACCGCGGCGGTCAACGCGTTGGAGCTGTTTCGCGTCGACGACGTCGTGATCTCAACGCTGCCCGACGAGCGCTCGGGCTGGATGCGCTCGAACCTGATCGAGCGCGTCCAGCACATGACCTCGGCGCCCGTGGAGCACGTGGTCGTCGACCTTCAGCCCACCTCGACCGCGGCCTCGGCCGCTTAGCGGGCAGGGAGCGCGATGGAGGCAGCCAGCATCTCCCATCCGGTCGCCCACGGCGACGCCGACCACCACGGGCCGCCGCCCGCCAACGTCTCCTCGCGCGCCGAGCCCCAGCTGCTCGGAATGCTGCTTTTCATCATCTCCGAGGTGATGGTCTTCGGCGCCTTCTTCACGGCCTACTTCTTCATCCGCGTCGCCCAGGGCGATCCCTGGCCGGCTCCCGGGACGCAGCTGCCGGTGGAGGTCGCGGGCGTCAACACGGCCATCCTCGTGTCCTCCTCGATGACCATGCACTGGGCGCAGACGGCGATCAAGAACGGCAACCGCTTCGGCCTGAGGGCCGGGATGCTGACGACCCTGCTGCTCGGCTGCACGTTCCTGTTCATCCAGATCAACGAGTACGCGAACATCGGCTTCGCCCCCCAGGACGGCGCGCAGCAGACGATCTTCTACTCGCTCACCGGCCTGCACGGCGCACACGTGTTCATCGGGCTGCTGCTGCTGCTGTTCGTGACGGTCAGATCCTTCCGCGGGCACTACACCCCCGAGCAGCATCGCGGTGTCGAGGTGCCGGGCATCTACTGGCACTTCGTCGACATCATGTGGATCGTGGTCTACACCACGGTCTACATCATCTGACGTGCTGAACCCGCTGCGCTCCGAGGGCGAGGCGTTCAGGGCCTTGCTCTACGTGCTCATCGTGTTCGCGACGATCGTCGCGCTGATCCTGATCCTGCGCGCGATCTTCTAGACCCGGCGCCGGGCGCGCCTCGGGCGTAGGGTGGTGATCGTGGAGCGGGAGCAGCGCAGACGCGAGCTGATCGGGACGATCGAGCTGATCGCCACGGTGGTCGTCGTGTTGGCGATCATCGCCTTCGTCGTCTGGTTCTTGTTCTTTGCGCACAACCCACTGCTGCGCGTCTAGAACGGGGCCGGCAGCCCGTTTGCCAGCCGGCTGGCGCTACTTCACGGTCAGCGTGCCGTACATGCCCGCCTGGCGGTGTCCTGGGACCTCGCAGAAGAACGTGTACGCGCCCGGCTTGAGCGTCACTTTGATCTTGGCCGTGCCCTTGGCGATGACCGGCGTCGCGGCGATCGTGGTGCCCTTGGGCGTCGCGCCGCCTTCGCCGGTTTCCAGCGCGAGGTTGTGATCCACGCCGGACGCGTTGGGCATTTCGACGATCGCCGGGCCGGCTTCGCCGACAGCCTTGTTGGTCGCGTAGGCGAGCTGGCCGGTCGGGCTTGCGGGAATCGACAGCTTGCCGTTCTTCTCGACGGCCGGCTTGCCCGCTCCGGGAGCCTGCACGGCGGTCGCCAGCAGGCCGGTGTCCTTGCCGGGCTTGTCGACCACCTGCGCAACGTACGCGGCGACGTCTCTGGCGGTCGCGCCGGTGACCAGGTCCTTCGGCATCGCGCCATGGGGGTTGGGGATTTCGATCTGTTTTTCAACGACGCCGCGGACCGTGCTCCGGCTGGCCCCTTCCGACAGGCTCGCGCGGAAGGCTTCGTCGAGGTTCGGCCCGATGACGCCCTTGGCTTCGGCGCGTGCGAGCGTATGGCAGGAGCCGCACTTGGCGACGAACTGCTGCTTGCCGACGATCACGTTGGCGTTGTCGGCGCCCTTGACCGAGCAGCCCGCCGAGCCGAGCGCCACCGCCACGAGCGCCGCGAGCGCCGCCGCGCGACCCGTCAGCCGTCGCAGCGAGCTGCGCGGAGCGGTATCTGCGGCCGGTAGGGCAGGCGTGCGGCTCATGAGCGGGCGGAACACTATCCGAACGGGCGGGTGCATCGGCGCCAGCTCCGGCAGCGCCGCAGCCGCCTTTTCAAGGCGTTTGCAGGTCGTCAAGGTCTCCGCGGGCCGCGGCGATCACGCCGCGTGCGACGCCTTCCCAGGACCACCGCTCGCGGACGGTCTCGACCAGGCCGCTGCGCGCCCGCTCGCGAACTGACGGGTCTGTCTGCAGCCAGCCCACGACACGCGCCGCGAGCGCCTCCACGGCGCCGTCGTCGACGGGAAACGACAGCAGCCGCGCTACCTCCTCGGGCACCGATCGAGCCAGCGCCTCGCTGACCTCGGCGAGGCCCGAGTGGGCGGCGCTGACGGGCAGCACGCCGCAGGCCGCGGCCTCGGCGGCGACCATCCCGAAGGCCTCCGGAAACGTGCTCGGGACCACGATCGCCTCGCACGCCGGCAGCAGATCGGCAAGCTCCTCGTGATCGAGCCGGCCGCTCAGCACGACTCGTTCCTGCAGCGACCCGGCCGCGGCGAGATAGCGCTCGAGCGCATCACCGTCGAGGCCTTGCAGGAACGCCAGCAGATGGGCCAGCGGCCGAGCCTCGGCGTCCTCGCCCTC
This sequence comes from Solirubrobacteraceae bacterium, assembly GCA_034664965.1. GTDB lineage: Bacteria > Actinomycetota > Thermoleophilia > Solirubrobacterales > Solirubrobacteraceae > Palsa-744. Next base: position 5,142 of record JAXDGQ010000230.1, read on the forward strand.
CAGCGAGCGCCCGGCCCGCGCGATCTCCTTCGCGCGCTCGATGTCGCCGGACGCCAGCGCCGCGAGCAGCTGCTGCAATCCCTCGCGGTAGGAGCCGAAGCCGACGACCACGAGCCGCGCGGCGGGCACGCGCTCGAGCACGAGCGGCCAGGCTGCCAGCAGCAGGTCGACGCCCTTGCTGACGATCAGCTTGCCGACGAACGCGACGAGCCGGTTGCGCGCCGGGTCCAGACGCGCGAGCGCCTCTCCGGCGGCCCGCTCGTCGCGCGCGAAGACGTCGGTGCCCGGCGCGCTGGCAGGCTCGGCGCCGTCGGCCTGCGTTTGGAGGCGCGACGCGAGCGCGCTCAGGCGCGCGGCGGCGTCCGCGGGCTGGCGCGGCACGAAGCGCTCCACGTCCACCCCCGGCGGCCCCAGGCGAGTTCGGCGCTGCACATCGGCGTCATCCAAGGCGGCCCACAGGCTGGCGGCGGTGTGGTGCGAGCCGACGAGCACGCCGCCGGCTTGCGCGAGGCCCTCGCGGGCGAACGGGAGGAAGCGGCCGGGGGCGGGCTTGACCGTGTACTCGAGCGCGCTGCCGTGCACCTTGACGGCATAGGCGACACGCCCGCCGATCGCGCGGGCGAGGATCGCCGGGCCCATCACCAGGTGATTGGCCAGCGCGACGTCCGGTTGCGCCCGATCGGCGACCTCGCTGACGGCGGCGACGTTGGCGTCGATGTAGTGCGCGATCTCCTCGTCGCTGCACTCGGCGAAGGTGCGCGCCTGGATGCCCTCGTAGCGGTCGGCCACGTATACGGGCAGCAGATCGCCGATGTCGGGCCGGTAGACCGTGCAGCTTCCGGCTCGCTCGTCCTCGGCGCCGCGCACCCGGCGCACGCGCAGGGCGCCCTGGTCCCAGTCGCCGGCCGCGTCGACGAAGGCGTGGCGCTCGGGGTGACGATCCTGGCTGAGCAGGTGCACCTCGTGGCCCTGCCTGACGAACGCCGCGGCCAGGCGCGCGTTGTAGACGTTCGATCCGGTCCCGCCGAGCAGGTAGCCGTGAAAGACGAGGATGCGCACCCGCGCGAGCCTATCGGGCGCCTTCCCGGGCTCCCGGTCGCTCCCGCCGGGGGGCTCCGATAGAGTTTTGCCTGTGAGCACCCGCCAGCGCTATCGCCTGCGAAACCCGGCTACCGGGCGCGAGATCGTGATCGAGGCCGAGTACGGCGAGATCTATCTCGATCGCGACACCGGCGAGGAGCTCGAGGTCGTCGGCAAGGTGCTCCCGCTGACCCCGTCCTCGTCGCACCTGCCCTGGGCCGTGGAGAACCTTCGTTTCTGCAATTGGTGCGATCAGCTGGCCCAGAAGGACCTCAACGACTGCCCCACATGCGGCCGGCGCATGGAGCCGCTGGGATCGCGGGCGCGAGACCGTTGAAGCTGCGCGCCGCGGTTGTCTCGCTCGCGCTGCTGCTCGCCGGAGGCACGCTGGGCGCCTGCGGGGGCGGTAGCAGCGCCTCGGACACAGTGCCCAAGAGCACCCCTGAGATAACGCCGCCGAACGACACCAGCGCCGAAAAGGCCGCCGTGCAGACGACGTCGACGTCCACCAGCAAAACCAAAACCTCGACCGGCGAAAGCGCCGCCGGCGAATCGGGCGGCAACGAAGCGACAGAAGAACCCGAAAGCGGCGGCAGCTCCAGCGGCTCAGGCGAAGCGGAAGGCACGCCCTCGGGCGGCGCGTCGGCGGAAAAAGAAAAAGAAACCGAAAAATCGGCCGCCGGCTCGAGTCCCTCGGGCGGGGCGAGCGCGCCCACCGGCAAATAGCCGGCAGGCCCGCGGGCGGATGGCGGCGCCCCGGGGCGCTCGCGCTAGCGCCTGACTATGTTGTGAATCCCCACCACCTCCGGCTCGCCCGGCTGGATCCCGACATCGGAGAGCACAGGCATCAGGCGCTCCCCGAAGGCGTCGAGCTGCTCGCGTGAGTCCCAGATCTCGCTGACCCTGAGATTGCCCTCCGACCCGAAGCAGACGTGATATTCCAGACCGTCGGGCGGCCAAGGACCGTTGGCCTGCAGTCGTCGGATCGTCTCGTCGTACTGCTCCGCGGTCAACGAAGCCGGCGTGAAGCGAATAAGGATGCTCATGACGCTCTCCTCGCTTGGGTGAGCCGACTCTAACCCGCACGATCGAAGCCCGTCAAGGATCTGCGGGCGCTCGCGGACGTCGCAGGCCCGGCGAGCGCCGCGCCGGCCGTCAGGGCGTGGAGATCAACGTGGCGCTGTAGGTCAGGCGCGCGGTCTGGTAAAGGCAGAAGTACTGCACGGCCGAGCCGATCGACGTCTGCGTGCTCTGCGAGCTGGTGCTCGCACACTGCTTCTTTTCGCGGCTGGCGCGCCAGGAGGTGTCCTTGCCGAAGCCGAGCGCCAGGGCGGGGGCCCACGTCGGCACGGTCAAGGCGATGATGTCGCCCTTTTTGACGACGATCGTTTTTTCGAGCGGGAACTGAGCCGTTTTGCCGAAGTACTTCTTCAGCTTGACGGGCGGGCTGGAGGCAATCAGCTTGTATGTGAGGTTCGGTTTCTTTTCCGCACGCAGAACCGACAGACCCGCTTCGGCTTCGCCCCCCTCGTTGGCATTGAAGAACTTGACCTGCGTCGCATTGGGCCTGCCCAGGGTGATCGTCCAGGCGACGACCGTGCCGGCGCGCGGGGCGCTCATCAGCGTGGTGTTCGTGGCGACCTTGACCTGGAAGCCGGTCGTGCGGCTGACCGCCAGGCATGGGGTCGCCGGGCAGCTGGGAACCGTAGCCGGCGTCGTCGCGGGGATCACACCGACTTCGGTGATCGTCGCCGGGGCGGCGGCGGGCAGCAGGAGCGCGAGCGCGATGCTCGCGAGAACGGCCGTCTTTATGCGTCTCATCTCTGCCATTCAACACGAGTGTCGGCCGGATGTAGCGGTTGGACTATTTCGCTATCCACCGGCGAG